>JAKPAR010000291.1 GCA_029779375.1 Bacillota bacterium
TTTGATATAATATTGATTTGGGATTACTTATGTAAATGTTTAGCAAATATTATGAAAGTAAAGGTGACAAAGATGCATATGGTAGAAGTTAAAGGGATTTTATCTAGTAAAAATGGGATGAATTTGTATCGTGGTTGTTCTCACGGATGCATTTATTGTGATTCACGAAGTAGATGTTATCAAATGCAGCACGATTTTGAAGATATAGAGGTCAAGAGAAATGCCATAGAGTTGTTGGAGGATGCTTTAAAACGAAAACGGGAAAAGTGCATGATTGGTACAGGTGCTATGACTGATCCATATATTCCATTGGAAATGCAATTACAACACACTAGGCAGTGTCTACAACTTATTGAGAAATATAACTTCGGATTAGCCATACAGACCAAATCTAATAGAATACTTAGGGATTTAGATATTTTAAAGCATATTAATGAAAAGACTAAATGTGTTGTACAAATGACACTGACCACATTTGATGAGGATTTATGCCGATTAATAGAGCCAAATGTCTCTACTACAAAGGAGCGGTTTGAAGTATTAAAAGTAATGAAGGACAATGGAATTCCTACAGTAGTTTGGATATCTCCAATTTTACCCTTTATAAATGATACAGCGGAAAATATAAACGGAATTTTAGATTATTGCGAGGAGGCTGGGGTAAAGGGCATCATCTGTTTTGGTATGGGGCTGACATTGCGCAATGGAAATAGAGAATATTTTTACAGAGCTTTAGATGAGAAATTTCCTGGATTAAAAGAACGGTATATACAATCTTATGGAAATATGTACGATGTTAGGAGCAAAAATAATCAAGAATTGATGGAGCTATTTTATAGAAGATGTAAGCAAAAAGGAATACTATACGATCCAAATGTTGTTTTTAGCTACCTTAATACATTTGAACAGAAAAATTCACCTCAACAGATTAGTATTTTTGATTTATAAGATATAGTGAGATATGAAATTTTCGATTTGAGCATTGACAATTTTTATATAATGTGTTAACATATTCTACAATTATAAAGTGAGTGTATCTAGGGCATGCTTGAAGTGGAGCTGTGCTTAAGCGGTACAGGGAAAGTTTCTTGTACATAGAAATTTCCTACACGCAGATTAAAATTAAACCTGCGGAGTCACTATTTAAAAAGTGATTCCGCAGGTTTTTTATATATAAATATTATTATATGCAGAGGTGATCAGTATGTATTTTAAAAAAATCATAGGGCAAAGATGCTACTTATCTCCAATAAATGTGGAGGATTATGAAAAATATACTGAATGGGTCAATGACATGGAAGTAGCTGGAGGGCTTATATTTGCATCTCAACTCATTGGACTTGAAACTGAAAAGTCAATTTTAGAAAGAATTTCTACTAGTGGATATAATTTTGCTATTGTAGATATAGAAAAAGATGAGCTTATTGGGAATTGTGGATTTCCAGAGTTAGATCACTTAAATAGAGTAGGAGAAGTAGGATTATTTATTGGCAACAAAGATTATTGGGGCAAAGGTTATGGTCAGGAAGTCTTAAAACTTATGTTAGACTTTGGCTTTAATATACTGAATTTGCATAATATTTTTTTGAGGGTATATTCATTCAACAATCAAGCTATAAAATGCTATAAAAAAGTGGGATTCAAAGAGGCAGGTAGAATTCGTGAAGCAAAATTTGTAGCTGGAAAAGCCTATGACGAAATTTTTATGGACATTTTAGATACAGAATATACATCAATTTATATCAATAATATAATAGATAAGAAATTGCAGAAATAAAGAAGGAAGAGGTATGAAAAAAGTGAGTCAAACGACTCACTTTTTTTATCTATGCATTTGCTTTCTTTTTAGATAGATTCTTTATAGCTTCTACTAGAAGTATTACTGCCAATATAAATAATAGTATGCCAAATACAACTAATACTATTTGTCCGCTTGCAATATTATCTTTTATTAGTAGAACCAATGCACTTAATGTTACAGCAAACATAAATACCATAGGTATAGTGAACATCTTGTTGTTTTTGCCTAAGTTACTCATCCAAACAGCAAGAGCCATCAAAGCTAAAGCTGATAGCAATTGATTAGCTGAACCAAACAATGGCCATATAGCA
>JAKPAR010000308.1 GCA_029779375.1 Bacillota bacterium
GATTTGGCAAAGAAGAGAAATATTCTAGCCAAAGAAGGACAGATAATTGAAAAAAATGAAGTAGTGGAAAATGGTAAAAAGGTTATTTATTTCAATATGGAAAATATAGATGGCACTAGAAATTATTTAAAATATGACAAAAAGAGCAAAAACATATTTATAGTACAAAAAAATAAAGCTATATATTATCCTGATATATTGCAAAAAGGAGATTTTTTGAAGTATTACATAGATAAAAATGGACAAGTTCTCTATGGAAAATTTGCACCTAAAAAAGATTTCAATCTCACTGGAACTATAGAAGCTATAAACTATGAGGAGAATACCATAAGAGTTTTGGACTATTATGAAAAAAAGCATACTATAAAGATAAATCCAAATACTATTATAGAAATAGAAGGAAAAACTTCAAATATAGCTGAGCTCTACTATGGACAGGAAGTCTCAGTTAAATTAAAGGGAAATGATGCGGTAAGGCTCATAGCCTATGATGAGGAAGATCCAGAAAGAGATGGCTATATCATACCGGGAACTAGATTTAAAGTAGGAGATGTGTTGTTTATCACTGGAAATGAAATTGAGATAAAATCTAGTGGTGAAAGGGAAAAGTACAAAATCAATTCTTCTACTGGAATAACTAAAAATGGTACAAGATGCGAACTATTTCAAATAAAGCCTGGAGATAAAGTCATGCTCACTTTTGATGATATATACACAAGTGAAGTATCTAATATAAAAGTTGAAGATGAAGAAAAGCATATAGAAGGAATACTTAAAGGCAAAATAGAAATGGTAGATGAGAGAAACAAAGAGCTCATCTTGAAAGAACCATATATATATGATGGAGGAAAGTGGAATTCGTATGGTTCTCACAATATAAGGTTGAAGGCAGAAAATGACAAACTCTATGAAGATGGTGAAAAGATAAGTTTAAAGAAGATTAAAAATAGGAAGAATGAAGAAGTATATATTGCCTTTGACAAAAGCTATGGCAATATGAATATATCTAAACTTCTAATCAAAAGTGGTTCTTCTGTAGCCCATAAGGACAAAATAAAAGATATAGAATATGGTACAGGAAAGTTTGTAGTGGACAACAATACCATGTATTTCCACCCAGGTACTATAGTGGTGAAAGACAATAGACTGGTAGATTCTCTAAACATAGATAAAAACCAAGATGTATTTGTCTACAGTGACTATATGAGAGGACAAAGATATGCAAGTATTGTTTCTATAGAGGGAACAGGAATACTTGATGATAGAATAGATGGAACTAAACTCATTGTCTATAGAGGAAAAATAGAAGATATATATGACTATGGAATTAAAATTGGTAGGATGAACTACAGATTAGATCATCTAAAACTTACAGACAACAAGTGGGTAGAAATGAGTGGCTCTGAAAAGTTCATTTTGACTGAAGATACTTTCATATATGATAGTGAGCTTAAAAAGACTATACCTTCAAATTTATTTGTATCTTCTAGATATATAAATTATAAAGATATAAAAGATTCTACATTGAGAGAAAGAGTGAAAAATGATTTCTACAAGGGAAAGACTGCCTATTTTGTAGTGAGAGAGACAAAGGATGAAAAAGAAGTACTTGCTTTAAATATGACTCCTCAACTAAATGAATACAGTCAAAATGTGAAAACTCACTATAGCACTATTGGAGAGATAAAAGATATAAATGTGGACAATGGAACTATAGCTATCGCAAAAGTTAAAAATTACAATACTTTAAATGATAGATGGGAAAATGGATCAGATGAAACTATAGATTTAAGTAGAAGTGTTGTTCTTTTAAATGATAAAGCTATGACTAATGATGAAATCTACAAATTGAGAAAAAAGAGCAAAGTATATATAGTGAAAAACAAAGATTCCTCCAAAGACATGGGATATGTTCTATTGGTGGAAGATTAGGCCTGAGGGCCAATTATAAATTACGAATTATAAATTAAAAGACTTAAAGATTGGAGGTTTAATATGAAAAAAAATATAGCTTTTTTCCTAGCTTTGATACTCCTCCTAAGTCCTATGACATCCTTTGCCATAAATATTCCGGGGTATGAAGGCGGAATACAAAATGAAAGCATCTACAAAGAAGTAATATTTGTCACAGGAGAGCCTATAGTATTAGAGGGTACTCTTGAAATAAAGACAAAGGAAAAGAACGACATTATTACAGAGCAGTATACTTACAAACTTGAAAATATAGCTAAAGGGGCAAAACTTAGTAGAACTATAAAACTTAGTGAAAAATTAAATACAAAAGGAAATCAAA
>JAKPAR010000310.1 GCA_029779375.1 Bacillota bacterium
GAAAAGAAGCTAGAAGAAACTACAGAAGAACTTAAAGAACTCAAAGAAAGATTGAAACAACTTATAAATGAAAAACACGATTATGAAGAATGGGTAAGTGGGACCTATACATTTTTACATGGGATGCTTGGAAATAAGGAAATGGAAAAGCTAGACGAACAAATATTAGATTAGAAAGGAGCACATATGAAAACCAAAATATTTTTTCTCATACTCCTTGTAATTGGAGTGTTAGAAATATTTTTTAATTTTTTCTCATCAATTATATACAATAAGATATTAAAAAAGAAAAATACCGAAATAAGTGAAAAATTAGATACAGGAATAAAATTATTTTTTGTAGCTATATTTTTTATAGGACTTATTTATTTTTTGGTACAATTTGTACAAGTAATGGCAAGACTATTTGGAATTTCCTTAGATAAAGGAATTTTGGACATTTTTAAATAGAAAGGGAAGAGTTATGATTAAAGGTATAGGAATAGATATTGTTCAAGTAGAAAGAATAGAAAATATTTTAAATAAGAACAAAGAGGGCTTTTTAAACAAGGTTTTTACATCTAAAGAAATTGAATATATCAGATATAAAAATGGAAATCATAGGACAATTGGAGGAATGTTTGCCTCGAAAGAGGCAGTAAGCAAAGTATTTGGGACAGGTATAGGAAAGGTAGGATTAAAAGAAATAGAAATTGATCATGATGAATTTGACAAGCCCATTGTAAACTTTAATGGAAATGCTTTGGAACTTATTAAGAAAAAAGGGATAGAAAATATACATTTATCTATAAGTCACGAAAAAGAATATGCTGTGGCTATAGCTGTTGGAGAAGGAAATATATATTTTAAATGCGATGAAAAAATAAAAGGGTTGCTTCCCAAAAGAGAAAAAAATAGTCATAAAGGAACTTATGGAAGAATAGGTATAATTGCAGGGAGTTCTGGGATGACAGGGGCACCTTGTCTAGCCAGTCAAGCAGCTTTGAGAAGTGGAAGTGGACTTGTATATACAATAGTGCCTAAATCCTTAGCCTCTATTGTATCTATAAAACTTACAGAAGCTATAGTTGTACCTATTGAAGATTGTGGGAAGGGCTATTTTTCAATGGAGTCTATAGAAGAATTGCTGAAAACTATTCAAAATTTAGATGCAATTGGATTGGGACCTGGATTGGGAGTGAATTTTGAAACGAGAAAAGTAGTTGAAGAAATACTTAAAGAAACAGAAAAACCCATTGTACTAGATGCAGATGGGCTAAATTGTATTTCTCAAAATCCAAGTATTCTTTCAAATAGAAAAAATACTGTTATTACACCTCATCCAGGAGAACTATCAAGACTTATTGATATAAATATAGGTGAAATACAAAAGAATAGAGAAAAATACTGCAAAGAGACTTCTCAAAAATACAATATAATTACAGTTTTAAAAGGCTCAAATACACTGGTATCCGCAGAAAATGGAGAAATTTACATGAATCATACAGGAAATCCTGGAATGGCAACAGCAGGTAGTGGAGATGTATTGACAGGTATGATAACTAGCTTTATAGGTCAAGGTATTGAAGTTTTAAATTCATCTATTTTGGGAGTATACTGTCATGGACTAGCAGGAGATTTGGCAGAAATGGAAAAAGGTGAATATGGTCTAATTGCCAGAGATATAATAGAATATATTCCAAAGGCTATTAAAACCCTTCAAGTATTTTAAAAAAAAGGTTGGGATATTTTAATGAAAAAGATATTGGT
>JAKPAR010000318.1 GCA_029779375.1 Bacillota bacterium
AAAATAGTAAAAAGGCGGCTGAAGTTAAGGGTGTGCCGTATGTTAGGTATGAAAGAGGGAAAACCCCAAAAAACGGGAATGCTGTTTACCTGCCTAGTTATAAAGATGCATATAGGTATTTATCTAAAGTAAGTGGTACGGTGTTCTTTACTACAGGTTGTAAAAATATTGGTGATTTTGAAAAAGTAAGAGGCAATAATAGATTTATTTATAGAATACTACCATCAGTACAAAGTATTGGAATCTGTGCAAAGTATAATATATCAATGAGAGACATAGTAGCGGTTTTAGGACCTTTTTCCAAGGAATATAATAAAAGTATGTTAACTGAATATGAAGCAGATTATTGCATAATGAAAGATAGTGGTAATCCTGGAGGAACTCTTGAAAAAATACTGGCTTGTAACGAATTGTCTGTTATACCGATTGTTATAGGAAGAAAAGAGGAAAAAGGTATAAAGAATTTAGATATAATAGAAAAAATAATTAGAGACCAACATTATAAAATAAGTAAACAAAATAAATAAGATACAAAAGGGGTTGTAAAAATGGATATACTTAACAAAACATTGGAATCAATAGCACCGTCTGATGAAGAGGCTAAAAAACTAACAAGGAGGAAATGGGATAGTCTGGTAAAGCCAATAGGTAGTTTGGGTGAATTAGAAGAGGTTACTATAAAAATTGCTGGAATGACAGGGAGGACTCAGAATTCTATAGAAAAGAGAGCAATAGTAGTTATGTGCAGTGATAATGGTATTGTGGAAGAAGGGGTAAGTTCATCGCCTCAAATTTTTACAACGCTTTTGGCTGAAGCCATGATAAAACAGATAACAGGGGTATCTACTTTAGCCAAATTTACCAACACAGATATTGAAGTGGTCGATATTGGTTTAGTCAATGAAATAGATAACGATAAAATAATCAATAGAAAAATAGCTAAAGGGACAAAAAACTTTACGAAAGAACCTGCTATGACCTATGGAGAGGCTGTAAAGGCTATAGAAGTTGGAATAGAAATAGGGGATAAGTTATATACGGACGGCTATAGTATTTTAGGAACTGGTGAACTTGGA
>JAKPAR010000362.1 GCA_029779375.1 Bacillota bacterium
CAGTAAAAGAACTATTAAGTCATTTTACCGACAATCCTAGAACAATGGAGCAAAGAATAAGAAGAACAGCCACTGTTGGACTGATTAACCTTGCAAATCTTGGAATAGAGGACAATATAAATGAAATATTTGTTGAATATTCCAATGGACTATACAATTTTGAACAAGTAAAAATAGAAATGGATTTTATAAGAGGTAAAACTAAAAAAAGAGGAAAAGTAAATATAAAGAAATTCATAGATGGGATAGTCTATTACGGGAAAAGACTATAAATAAAAAAGTTAGATAGGAAAAATTCTTATCTAACTTTTTTGTTGTCAAAAACATGACAAAAAACAATAAATTTTTCTTGCGGTTTGAAACTTTTTGAAACTATTCGAAGGTTATAAATTATACTTATTAAAACAACTATTAAGTATAATGGGAGGTTAAATTATGTACCAATTTAAGGAGATAGTCAATTTGGCCAATACAGTTCTATGGGACTATGTGCTAATATTTGCACTTATAGGCATTGGGGTTTTTATGACCATAAAACTTAAATTTCTACAGTTCACTAGAGTATTCCCAGCGTTAAAGAAAATGATTGTAGATATTGTGAAGAAAAAGGAAGTAGAAGAAGGCAAGATGTCACCTTTTCAAGCTTTATCAACAGCAGTAGCAGCTCAAGTTGGAACAGGAAATATAGTAGGTGTAGCTACAGCTATAGCATCAGGAGGGCCAGGAGCTGCATTCTGGATGATAGTATCTGCGTTTTTTGGAATGGCTACAATATTTAGTGAATCAGTTTTAGCACAAAAATATAGAGAAACAAAAGAAGGAGAAGTAACAGGAGGACCTGCATACTATATAAAAAATGGGCTAAAATCTAAAGGATTGGCTATGTTTTTTGCAACAACATGTATTATTGCATTGGGTATAGTTGGTATCATGGTTCAATCCAATTCAGTAGCAGGTTCAGTAAGTGATGCTTTTGGAATACCAGTATATGTTGTCACTATAGTTCTTGCCATAGTAGTATTTCGTATATTGGTAGGTGGTATGGAAAGTATAGCGTCTTTTTCAGAAAAGGTAGTACCAGTTATGGCGGGTTTGTATATTTTAGGAAGTATAGTCATAATATTTATGAATATAGGCAATTTCATTCCAGCAATTAAAAGTATTTTTGTAGGAGCGTTTTCACCAAAGGCAATTGGTGGTGGAGCCTTAGGTATTACAATTCAGCAAACCATAAGATTTGGACTAGCAAGAGGACTTTTTTCAAATGAAGCTGGTATGGGTTCAACTCCTCATTCCCATGCAGTTGCAGATGTTTCACATCCTGCAGAACAAGGTTTTGTTGCTATGATAGGTGTATTTATATCAACATTTTTGATTTGTCTATCAACAGTCATGGTCAATATTACATCAGGAGCATATAATCCAAATATATCGGCAGTTGAAATGACCAAGGGAGCAACTGTTATGACACAAAATGGTTTTGCATCCCAATTCG
>JAKPAR010000373.1 GCA_029779375.1 Bacillota bacterium
AGCCACATCAGCATTGGATCCAGAAATGGTTGGAGAAGTATTAAAGGTAATGAAAGATTTAGCCAAGTCTGGTATGACTATGATAGTAGTAACCCATGAAATGGCCTTTGCTAAAGAAGTGTCAGATAGGGTAGTTTTTATGGCTGATGGTGAGATAGTAGAAGAGAATAGTGCTGTAGAGCTATTTGAAAATCCCCAACATCCACGAACTATAGAATTTTTATCAAAGGTATTATAGTGGACAAGGGCAGGTAATTTGTCCACTGGAAAAGTCAACAAATTACCTGCATCAATGCTTATCTGAAAAATTTGCGTATTATTTTTAAATTCCTGTCCTTATAAGGAGGAAATAGGATAGGTATATTTATTTTAGTACTGGTTTTAAGGATACTTTTTCTATGGGAAAAAGTTTCAAAGCTGTAGTACCCATGGTAGGCTCCCATTCCAGAGCTACCAATCCCTCCAAAGGGTAGTTCTGGATTTGCTAAATGTAATATGGTATTATTCACACTAACTCCACCAGCAGGAATATTATTAATTATCTTTTCTTCTATTTCTTTATCAGATGTAAAAATATATAAGGCCAATGGCTTAGGAAGTTTTTTAATATACTTAATAGCATTGTCCAAATTTGTATAACTTATAATAGGAAGTATGGGTCCAAATATTTCTTCTTCCATGGATGGGGAATCCCATGTAGCTTCTATTAAGGTTGGCTCAATAAAAAGTGTAGAAGGATTAGTTGTTCCCCCAAATATAATTTTTTCCTTTTCCTTCTCAATAATATTTTTTAGTCTATTAAAATGTTTAATATTTACTATCCGTCCAAAATTCTTATTTTTTTCAATATCTTTCCCATAAAAGTTTGCAATAGACTTTTTCATTTCCTCCATAAGCTTTTCTTTTATATCTTCATGTACTAAAACATAATCGGGAGCCACACAGGTTTGACCTGCATTTAAGGTTTTGCCCCATACAATTCTATTTGCAGCAACTTTAATATCTGCACTTTTGTCTACAATAACAGGACTTTTTCCACCAAGCTCAAGGGTAATAGGTACAAGATTTTTAGAAGCTGCTTCCATT
>JAKPAR010000042.1 GCA_029779375.1 Bacillota bacterium
TTTTACTTTTTGTGGTACACCTTGAATATTGGGCTCTATAGATTTTATTGTAAAATCATCATTGTATTCGACACTAAAGAATTTAGGAATATATACACCTTCGATACTACTAATTCTCTTTAAAAACTCATCCCTATCTAAACCTGATTTTTTCCAATCTTTATATTCATCAAGTATCTCAAGAGTAACTTCCTCTCCTTCTCCTATAACAAATATATCTACTATATCTGCTAGTGGCTCTGGATTGTACACACAAGGTCCTCCAGCCATAACAAAAGGATCTAAATCTCCTCTATCCTTTGAAAATATAGGAATATCCCCCAAATGAAGCATATTTACAATATTTGTATAACTCATTTCATATTGCAAAGTAAAACCAACAAAATCAAAGTTTTTTATTGGCTCCTTATTTTCCAATGAAAATAAAGGTATTCCTTCTTTTTTCATTTCTTTTTCCATATCAATCCATGGAGCAAAAACTCTTTCACAGCAATAATCTTCCCTTTCATTCAAAAGATTATATAGAATGTGAAGACCTAAATGAGACATTCCTACATCATATACATCTGGAAATGCAAAGACGAACTTTACATTCATGTTGCTTAAATCTTTTTTTATCATATTTTGTTCCATACCTATATATCTTGCTGGTTTTTCAACTCTATTTAGTACTCTTTCTAGTTTTTCTAAATCAATCATGTAATCACCTTTCGTAATTTTTCTGTAAGTATTATATTACCACTTTTTATAGTTTTTTAATAGTCTTTTAATATAATTGTTTAAAAAAAAGCAGCAAAGCTGCTTTTCAATTTAATCTTACAACATCAATTGGATTTATAGGACTTCCATCCTTCCATATTTCAAAATGTAGATATCTATTTCCCTCACTAAAATCTCCCAAAGAACCAATCTTTTCACCTTTAGAAACAGTACATCCAGCAGATACCTCTACTTTATCTAAATGTCCATAGACTGCTTCATAATCATCATATTTGATTGTGACATAATATCCTCTACTATTTTTATTTTCTATACTCTTAACAACGCCATCACCAATAGATAAAATGTCGCTACTATTTTCCGGTATGATATCTATTCCCTTGTTATATTTACCTTTAGAGTTTTTCAATTCTCCAAAAGGTTTGTAAACTTTCCCCTCAACAGGTGGCACGACTTCATCTTTGTCCTCATCAAATTTAAATACCGAAATTATTTTCTCTGGTAATTTCAGCACTACTTTTGATTTTTTCAATATCTTTTTACCATCCTCTTTAAAACTAAATTCATAATTTATATTTTCATTTACAATCCTTATGACATTGTTCGTAAATTTAGTATTTATCTTTTTCATAAGTATTAAGATAATTAAAATAACAATAGCAGCAATCAACTTATTTAATTGCTTTTTATAAAAGTGCTTATCTTTATAAAATTTTTTATAGTTTACACGTTTCCTTGCACTACTTTTTTTCCGCATAATATCACCCACCTAATATCTACTAATATGATATTTATAATAGGTGGGTTTTATTCTCATTAATATTCATTATTAATTATATTAAATTTCTTATTTTTCAACTCAAATTTATCTTTCAAATCAGGCGAAATATAAGTTTTACCATCTTTAGCTATAAAAATTGCATCAACATTTTCAAGTTTTTTAATCAATTCAGTGCACTTCTCTCTTCCTAGTATGAAAAGAGATGTGGAAAGGGCATCTCCATCTATTGAATTCTTAGTCACAACACTTACTGCAGACAATCCACTTTCTGCTGGATAGCCTGTTTTTGGATCAATGATATGATGATATCTTTTACCATTCACTTCAAAGTATCTTTCATAATCTCCTGATGTAACTATAGAACTGTCAACCACACTCATGATACCAATATAATTTCCTCTAAATTCAAAAGGATTTTGAATTCCTATCTTCCAATACTTGTCCTTAGGTTTTTCTCCATAAGCATAAACATTGCCTCCCAAATCTATTATTGCACTATTTACGCCTTTTTGTTTCAAAATCTTTTTGACTTCATCCGCAGCATACCCTTTAACTATTCCTCCCAAATCTATTATCATTCCTTCTTCTTTTAATAAAACATTGTTGTCATCTAACAATTCCAGTTTTCTATAATCTACTTTGTTCATAGCCTCAACTATTTTTTCTTTTTCTGGAATTGAATGAACTTCATTTTCCCCTTCTTCTTTGATATTCCAAAGTTCCACCAGTGGACCTATAGTAGGATCATAGGCTCCATCAGTCAATTCAGCAAATTCTATCGATTTTTTTAGAACATAATATACATCTTTATGAACTTTAACTGGGTTCTTACCTGCATTTTGATTTATTTTACTTACATCGCTATCTGATATAGTCTTACTCATTCTATTTTCAATTTCTCTCAATCTATCAAATACTTCTTCAAGTATTTTTTCATCTTTGCTATCATATATTTTTATTGTCATGACTGTATTCATCATGAATTCAGTTTTAGATATTGGCTCACCCACAGTTTGCCTTTCACATCCCGTAACTACTATGCATAGACAAATAAGTACAACCAAAGCAAAAACTATCTTAAATTCGTATTTCATATTCATCCCTTTCTTCCTAGAAATTCAAAAACCCTAACATATGTTAGGGTTTTCTACTATAATCTAATTTATACTATTTCGCATTCTCTAATGCTTTTGTTGCTAAACTTATGACATTATCTCTAGTATGAGTTGCCCCTGATATTGCATCTAGATTTAAATTTTCTACTCCGTTGTTGTCAATAATTTGTTTTTCAAGTGCTGCAGCTGTATCTAGTGATGGCAAATAAGCATAATTTTCCATTGATTTAATATCTCCAGTTTTTATTTGTGTTGGTTCTGTCTTTGGATTTCCATCATCACCTATAACAGGTTTGTTTTCTTCATCAACTACAACCTTTTGCCCTTCCATATCTTCAACTGCTACTTCTTCATAATTTACTCCTACAATAGTTCCTTCTTTAACAACTATTTTAATTTGAGCTAACCAACCATGAGAAGCCTCATCAGCTTTAGCTTCATATACCCCATCTTTAAATACAGGTTCATATGTTTCACCTTTTCTAGCTTTTTCTAACAAAGCATTTACAACTTCTTTAAAACTTGCTTTTGTGTGAGTAGCTCCTGATACTGCATCGTAGTCAATACTGTCAACATCTTTCTTTTCCATAAATTGTTCATTTAAATTTTTAATAACTTCTATTCCTTCTTGGTAATTATAGTTTGATTCATTCTTTTCTTCGCCAGTTTCTGCAAAATATTCGTTGTAATCGAATGAAATAATTTCTCCATTTTTAACTTCTAAAGTTGCCATTGGATAATTTCCATGCTCACTAACTGGCATCTTAACTAAGTACTTTCCATCTTTCAAACTACTTGTTGCAGTTTCTCCACTACCTTCTTTTACTGGAACCTTAGCTTCTTTTTCAGAACAACCTGAAAATACAGCTAAAGATAAAACTAAAACCAAAGCCAATGCTAAATATTTCTTCTTCATTTGTCACCCTCCTCAATTTTTGCATAACAACATTTAATTATCGAAGTTAGACTAAAATAGTATACTATGATACATATTATACAAAGTTAGACCAATAAAGTCAACATTGTTTTGGTTTTAGTATTTAAATAAATAATTTAGAAACTTTATTTTATATTTTTTTCTTTTACTTTTACTATTGGTATATTAGCAACTAAAGCAGGTATAGGAGCATCATCGCTTTCCCTTTTCGTTCGAGTAAGCTTTATATCAAAGCCTTCTTCATCTATTACCATATATTCAGATACAACCCTAGTTATATCACTTTTGAGCATTTCAATAAACTTAGGAGAAATATCTGCTCTATCATTGATAAGTACTAATTTTAATCTTTCTTTTGCTACTGTTTTACTATTTGTATTGTTCTTAGAAAAAATTTTTAACAGATCCAAGGAAATTCCCCCTTTTATTTACCAAACAAAATTTTCATTATCCTAGAAAATTTTCCTTCTTCAGAATCAAAATTTAGAAGTTCTACTTCCTCCCCCAATATCCTTCTACAAATATTTTGGTATGCTTTCCCAGACATAGCTTTTTCATCAGTTACAACGGGTTCACCTTTATTTGTAGAAATAACTATGGCTTCATCATCAGGAACAACACCTAATAAATCTATAGCCAATATATCTATCATATCGTCTATATTCATCATATCACCTTTTTTAACCATATCTGGTCTAATTCTATTTATGATGAGCTTCGGATTATGTAAGCCTTTTGCTTCTAAAAGGCCTATAACTCTATCTGCATCCCTCACTGCTGAAATTTCAGGTGTTGTAACAATTACAGCTTCATCAGCTCCAACAATTGCATTTTGAAAGCCTTGCTCTATACCAGCAGGAGAATCGATTAAGACAAAATCAAATTCCTCCCTCAACTCATGAGTAAGTTCCAACATCTGTTCAGGTTTTACAGCATTTTTATCTTTTGTCTGTGCTGCAGGCAATAAATATAAACTATCATAGCGCTTGTCCTTAATGAGCCCTTGTTTCAATCGACAATTCTTTTCAACTACATCTACTAAGTCATAAACTATTCTATTTTCCAATCCCATAACTACATCCAAATTCCTCAATCCAATGTCTGCATCTAAAACTACAACCTTGTTCCCAAGCATTGCAAGTCCAGTTCCAATATTAGCTGTAGTAGTAGTTTTACCAACTCCCCCTTTACCTGAAGTTATGACTATCACTTTTCCCATATTTTTCCTGCCTCCTCTTCAATTTATTTTTTCGGTAAATATGTTTCAATGATTACTTCTTCACCTTCTATTTTAGCTATTTCTGGCCATTTAGATTCTTCTGCATTTTCTTCATCTGGACATCTAGCAATAAAGTTTGCAATTCTAAGTTGAGTGGGTTGAAGATGAAATGCAGCAACAATAGCTTCTTTATTCCCATTACTTCCAGCATGAGCTATACCTCTCAATGTTCCTAATACCACGATATTTCCCCAAGCTTCAACTACTGAACCAGGATTTAAATCTCCAAATATAACTACATTCCCTTTATAGCTGATGAACTGACCAGATCTTAATGTAGTTTTTACAAATTTTGTCATTCCTTCCCCTATTCCCTTAAAAATTTCTACTTCTTCTTTTACTTCTTCTTTTACCCCTTCTGCAATTTTTATTTTATATTTATCTTTTATTATTCTTCTCAATTCATTTTCTTCATCTTCTGAAAGCTTTCTACCTTTAAAATCAATTATTTGCCCCCCCTCAAAAAATGATATGGAATTTTTTAATTTTTTATCCAGTTCCTTTTTTATTGAATTGAAATTTCCATCTTTTATATAGATATATAAACCATCTTGAGTTCCTTTGAACACTACTAGATCTTGATTCATTTTATTACCTCCAGAAAACTTTCATTGTTTATATTCTTCATATTATCTTTAATTCCTTCTTTTTATTGAAAAAAAACTGAACTGGAAGGTATTCTACCTAGCCAATTCAGTTGTAAAGGGCAATTTTTCTTTTACTTCTTCTTTATTTAACCCAAGGTATTCAGCTATTACATCTCTAGCAATAGGTCCTGCATATCCTCCACTTCCACCTTGGAACAACACTACAGCAACTGCAATTTCAGGATCTTCATAAGGTGCAAAAGCAACAAACCACGCAAAATCGTCGTAGAAAGCACCTGTAGCAGGGTTTCTTCCGCTCTTTTGTGCTGTACCAGTTTTGGCAGCTACTGATATTGGAAAACCTGAAAAAGTACTTCTAGCAGTACCTTCTGTGACAACTTTTCTCATTCCCAATTTTAAATGTTCCAAATTTTCATAGTTATTTAATTGTATTCTCTCTTTATTTCTCTCTCCTTTATATACAGTTTTTGTATTGTCATAGTTTTTGATACTATCCACTAAACTTACATTGTGCTTATATCCTCCATTAGCTAATATGGCTATATAATTTGCCATTTGTATTGGAGTATAAGCATTTTGTCCTTGACCTATAGAAATATTCAAAGTATCTGCTACACTCCATCCAGCTTGATTTAAATAAGAATATTTTATCTTATCAACAAGTCCCTCACTTTCTCCATCTAGTTTTTTTTCAGGATCTATTCCCATCTTGTCCAATCGTCTAAATACTTCTCCCCTTGTAAGAGGTTCTTCATATTCCAGCCAACTGATTATTTCCTCTATATCTTTTTTAATTTCAGAATCCGATAAGGATACATCAGATTTCAAGTATTTTTTAAAATTTTGGTTTAGATATCTTTTCAAAGTAGCCTTTGCATTTGCAACCTTTCTTTCCGGATCTGGAACTCCACCATGAGCCTCACTAGGTATATCTATTTCTATTCCAGTTTTATCATTCATACCAAATTCTTTAGCCAATCGTACAATATCCTCAATATCTACTTTCATACCTAGTCCCTCTCCAGTTCGAGGATTTTTTCCAAGAGTCAATGAATAAAAATAATAGTTACAAGAATCTTTAAGTGCATCATAAAGATTTTCTGCCCCATGAGTTCCCCTATGACTGTTCCAAATCCAACAACCAAATCTCTTAGTCCCGATATCTACGTAACCCATATCTCTTATGGTCTTTGTAGGGCTAAAACCATTTTCAAGAGCCGCCAAACCCGTTATCATTTTAAATGTAGAACCAGGTTGAATAGCAGTCTGTGTAGCAATATTGTAAAGTGGTCTTGGAGCCAGTGGATCTTCATCATTTTCTGGAAAAAGGCTAGCCCAATCAGCACTAGAAATACCTGTTGCAAATAAATTTGGATCATAAGAAGGATAGCTTGACATAGCCAATACTTCTCCTGTCTTTACATCAATTGCAACTACTGCTCCAGATGTTGCGTTTACATAAGGCCTTCCTTCCTTTTTATTTGTCCCAAATTTATAATTCCCCCATTTGCTCTCATATACACCACCAACTCGAATTTGTTCAAGACCATATTTTAGAGACTCATCAGCTACTTTCTGAAGATCAGAATCTATAGTCAAATATAAATTGTTTCCTGGTATAGCTTTTTTTTCATCTAAAACATTGATAGTATTTCCAAGAACATCTACTTCAACTTTCTTTATCCCATCCTTGCCCTTGAGTTTATCTTCAAATTTTTCTTCAACTCCTGTCTTACCAATTAAATCATTTGGTGAATACTTCTTTTCATCAATATATTTTTTAATTTCATTTGGTTGAGATATCTTCCCTATATAACCTAGTATATGAGCTGCAGTGGTCCCCATTGGATAATATCTTACTGGTTCAATTGAAACACTTACACCAGGAAGATCCATGCCACCTTCTTCAATTTTAGCTACTGTTGTATCTTTTATACCATAGGCAATATTTATTGGCTTATAAGCCATATATCCTTGCTTACTCAATTGTTCATATATAAGTAACATAGACCTTATCTCATACTTACTCAATTTGTCACTTATCTTAAAATTATCTCTTAAAAAATTAAATGCTTTATCAACATCATAATCTTCAGGTATTTTAAATCTTTTATACCAATCTTTTTTATTGTTAATTGATACATATTCTAAATTTGATACAGATATCTTAGGATTTATGCCATTTTCTAAGAGTATTTCCTGAGCAGTGCCTTTTATAGATTTGTCAGTAATCATAGCATTTATAGCCTTTGTCTTTTTACCTTGTTCTATAAGACAATTTATAGGAGTAATCTCCTTAGATGATGACTTATCTACATATTTATAAACCACTCTTTTAGTTTCTTCATCAATTTCAAAAGTTACTGGACACTTCTCTCCACTTTCTTCAATTTTTCTAATGAGCACTTCTCCAGGTACAACTCTTTTTTTTACATTTCCTTTTTCATCTGTTTCTTCAACCACTACTTCCAACAATTCCTTTATATTTGTCTCAAGTACAATATTCACAAAATCATCTTCGCCACTAGAATTCATAGTGATTCCGCTATAATTTCTCATAAGATTTCTTTTTTGCTCAATATATTCATCTTCATAAGTAAGAGAATATGGAACCATTTCTATATTATTTATAAAACCTCTGCTTCTTAAAAAATTGTAAGTTAATTCTCTAGAAATAGGGTGATCTATTATCTTTCTTACAATGCTTTTGTCATTATCTATAAGTCTTAAAAGTGCATCTTTAGGTTCTATATTGGGAGGCAAGTTGTTTTCTAACTTCCATTTATCTATATCTTTAGTTTCATCAAAAGATAGCAACACATTTTCCCCATTGAAATCAGTCAATATAGGCACCTCTAAACCTTTATTCTGAAGAGCATGAATTGCTTTATTTACAGTCAAATATTGAAAATGTCCCTCATTATCCCTAACATAATAGGTATCTAATATTTCTTTCAGCAAATTGTTTTCAACTATAATATCTATAATCATATCTTCAGGATCAGACAAATCTCCTGAATATTCATTTTCATCTATATATTTAAATTTATTTAATTCAATAGGAAATTCATCAATATAATCTACGCCATCTTCTTCAAGTAGTCTAACCAAATTTAAAATCACTTCATTTTTCTTTTTTTTATCCGTTATATTTAACTCATCCTTAAGAATTTGAACAGTAAAGCTAGGCTTGTTTCCAGCAAGCAATCTCCCATATCTATCTCTAATCTCACCACGTGGAGCAGTTGTGGCAATTTCCTTAACCCTTTTGTTGTCGGACATCTCCCTATATTTATCTCCTTCAACTATAGTCAAAGTTGCCAATCTAAACAAAAGAACTACCAACATAGCTGATATAACTATCATGATTATATTGTATCTATCCTTTAATTTCTCCAAAAATTTCAAAATACCTCACTCCTATCTCCTTCCAAAACGTATAGAAGGGACTACAAAAATATTAGAAAACCATTTATAAATAGGAATTGCTAAAATACTATTATACAATATTTCAATCAGTACAACATTCTTTAAAAAAAGTGGAAAATGAATTTTTATACCAAGAAAATAGACAACTACAAAATACAATCCATGATAAACAATCGTGGAAATAGCAGTAAAAATAAAAGGAATAAATGAGCTCTCTTTATAAAATTTTTGCTCTATCATACCGACAAAATATCCAATAAAAAAATATACAAAAGCATTTGGACCTATAGTTGTACTAAAAATAATATCTTGAAGTAGTCCAGCCAGAACTCCTACTACTCCTCCAACCTTTTTGCCTTTCAAAATAGCTATACAAACTACTATTATCAAAGTAGTATTTGGTATGACGCCAAATATTCCCAAATATTGAAAAACCGTACTTTGCAATATGAAATTTGCTAAAACAATCATAAACATTATAAATCCTTGCAAATCATATACCTCTTTTCTATTTATTGGATATAATATAAACTTTATAAATTTTTTTAAAATCGACAGCAGGAGTAATAGATATTTGTTTCATCAAATCCTCATCTTTTTTGACAACATCATTTATTTCCCCAATGTACAAATCCTTAACAAACACTCCTCCAAGACCTGATGTAAATAGCTTGTCTCCCTTCACTACATCTGCCTTACTATCAAAAAGATATCCTTTCAATTCATTGTCAATACTACCAGATATTATTCCCCCATCTTGAGTTCTTATAGTTTTAAAAGATATGTTGTTGGTTTCATCAACAATGGATACTACCTTTGCCCAATTATCTCCTACCTCAGCTACTCTACCTACTATACCTTCTTTAACAATATTTTGCTCAACTTCTACCCCTTGAATGACAGTATCACCTTTATTTATTCCATCTTTAAGACCTTTGTCTATAATAAATCTGTCAAACCAATTTCCAGGCTCTTTCCCTATAACTTGAGCTTCTATTAAATTAAATTTAGTATTTCTTTTTAAATCTAGTTCATTTTTTAAAAAATCAGATTTAGCAATGATATCTTCATATCTCATATTTTCTTCTTCTAATTTTGCAATTTCTTTTTTCAATTCTTCAT
>JAKPAR010000048.1 GCA_029779375.1 Bacillota bacterium
TCCAACATTAAGGCTTGATGCTATGAACAATATTCTAAAAGCTATTGATAATACAGATCATGACAATATTGATAAATTGATTAATAATGGGAACCTGTTTGAAGTTGATGAAGATGAATTTAGGAAAAATATTGAGGGCAACATTTACAAGAAACAATATGCTAGATATTTACTTTTGAAACTAGAATATCTTATGAGTGATAATACTGTTCATTTATCTGGATATAACTATATTACTGTTGAACATGTGCTTCCACAAAATCCTTCAGATAACGGTTCATCTACTTTAGCTCCTGTAATTTCAGCCATAGCTACAGATTTCATTGAAGAATATACTACTTGGGACAAAGTAGATTCAAGTTTTCCAGAAGAAAATATAGCTATATATGTTTCAGCTGGAGGCTCTGGTGCTGGTGTGAAGGCAGTTTTAGAGGGAACTAGTGATTTTGGAATGTTGGCTAGAGAAATAAAGGATGAAGAAAAAGAAAAAATAGGGGATATGAATGCCTTTACCCTTGGGATTGATGCATTGACTATTTCAGTAAATCCTGAAAATCCAATATATAAAATAAAGGATGATTTGAGTTCGGAGGAAATAAAGAAAATATTCTCAGGTGAATATAAATACTGGGATGAAATAGATGATAGTCTTGAACATAAAGAAATAGTAGTAGTTATAAGGGATTTAGGTGGTGGAGCTCATGAAGTATTCCAAAAAAGTATTATGGGGGATACTCAAGTGAGGGAAGACGCTATTCAAGCACCTTCTATGGGAGCATTGGTAGCTAAGATAATAGAAAATAAAGATGCTATAGGATACGCTTCTTTTGGTATGGTTAACCAAAATGAAGGGAAATTGATACCATTGAAAGTTGATGGAGTTGAGCCAACAAAGGAAAATATAGTTAATGGTTCATATAAGATATCTAGACCTCTTATAGTTGTCAAGAAAGGTGAATTGACTAAAGAGCAAAAAGCATTTATGGATGTTGTTATGTCAAAGAAGGGTTCAGAAATTATTGAAAAGATGGGCTTTGTGCCAGTAAATTAATTCAGGGGCTTTAGCCCTTGAATTTTTTTGAGGTGATTTGATGAAAAATCTAAAGGAGAAAGTTTTTAAGTTTGTAGTGAAATTCTTGACTTTGATTTCGCTATTGCTTCTTGCCTTTATATTTGTATTTATATTTAAGGAAAGTTTTGTGTTTTTTAAGGAAGTTTCAATATTTAAGTTTGTTTCAGGGAGGACTTGGAATCCTTTAGGTTCTCCAGATAACTTGTCTATATTGCCTATAATATTAGGTACTATATATGTGTCTTTGATAGGTATTTTAATAGCTCTCCCTATAGGAGTTGGCAGTGCTATTTTATTATCTAGTTATACAAATGAAAAGGTAAAAAGGGTGGCAAGAAGTGTTATAGATATATTGGCAGGTATTCCTTCTGTAGTCTATGGTTTTATAGGATTGTTGGTATTGGTGAAATTTTTTGAAGTGAAGTTTTCTTTTTCTTCTGGAGAGTCTGTATTGGCAGGTGGAGTTCTTCTTTCTGTAATGATGCTTCCTTTTATAATATCTACTTGTGATGAATCTATGGAAAAGGTATATAAAGAATATCATCAGTATTCTAGTGCATTGGGAGTTTCTAAAAGTTATATGATAAGAAAGATAATTTTACCTGAAAGCAGGAAGAGTATTTTAGCTAGTATAGTTTTGGCATTGGGAAGGGGAATGG
>JAKPAR010000051.1 GCA_029779375.1 Bacillota bacterium
AAAAAAATTAGCTTTATACCCATTTTTAAATAGTTTTCTAACAAAATTTGCTGCTGGAGATTCATGAAGTATTTGAGGAAGATGTCCGCCTGTAGTCATAAATAGCTTATGATTTATTCTATTATCTAGACAAGCTACTATAGATGTAATCATGCCTCCTAGACAATAGCCCATTAAGACATTATTTTCCTTCCAGCGTCCTTCTTGTTCTAGCAAATCTATTGTACTTAAAGTATCTACAACGGCATGTTCCCAAAACTGGTACATCAAATTTATATCTGGATACAAAAAACTTCTTCCACTGACAGAATTGTTTTCAACTCTCGTATAATTTCCAGGAAGAATAAGTATTGTTGTATTTACACCAGCAGATGCCAGATGAGGTCCAATCCAAAGTAAAAATTTCACATTTCTACTTCCCAATCCATGAAGTACCATAGTAGAAGCACGAACTTCTTCCTTGGGTTGAAAATTGTAAAACTCAACACTTTCAGTTCCAGGAGCTGGATTTCTATACAGAGTTTTATATCTTTCATAGCTACACCTGTAGTTTCTTCCCTTAAAAATATATCCAGATACATATTCAATTTTTTTCTTTTCATAAGTAAAATCAATATTCATAGAAATTCCCTTCATTCAAGTGTTTTCTCTATTATACCACAAAAATCACTCTATTAATTATCAAAATCTGTGCATTCGATGCACTGGGGATGCACTGGGGACGGTTCTTTTTGCATCAAATTTATCTACCCGGTGCATCATTCGAGGCATCTCCCCATATTTAAATAAACTTTAATCTTTTATATAAACTTTATAAATTCTTTATAATTGAATGTTAGATTATATAGAGAATTTATAAAGGGAGGAATCAATATGGCTTTAGAAGATAGTAAAAAAGGATTTAAAGGACTCACAGGATTTCAAATTAAAATTTTAGCTCTAATATTTATGCTATTTGATCACATCCATTACTTTTTTGAATTTACAGGTAAAGTACCCGTCGCATTTTCGTGGATTGGTAGATTGGCAGGAGATATGTTTTTATTCACAATGATAGAAGGGTATACTCATACTTCTAATAGAAAAAAATATTTTACAAGGATTTACTTAATGTCTGTATTTATGACACTTATAAAATATATAATTCAATTTTCCAAGCCACTTCAAAGAGGAGATGGATTTTGTCCTGAAAATGGCATATTTTCGACCTTTGTTATTTTAATTATTATATTTAAAGGAATAGATTATATAAAAGAGAAAAAGTTTTTTAAAGGTATTGGATTGACACTGTCTCCATTTTTAATAAGCTATGCTATAGCTTTTATTTTTCAACTTTTAATTATTCCAAACATGTCAATGGATACTGCAAATCATATTTATGTGATAGTATCTAGTTTTATTCCATCGCCATTTTTAGTTGAAGGCGGATTGTATGTGATTTTAACTGGTATTATATTGTATTTATTTCGTGAAAACAGAAAGTTACAATGTATATTTTTCGCAATATTTGTATTAACTTGGATGATAGGCATGCCTTTAATGTATATTAGACCTATTAGTCTAAAACTTATGTTTACAGATTATTATGAGTGGATGAGCGTCTTTGCAGTAATCTTTATGTTTTTGTATAATGGAGAAAAGGGCAAATCTATGAAAAAATTATTTTATATATTTTATCCAGCCCATATCTATATATTGTATGGATTATCAGTTTTAATTTATTATTTAAAATACTAATTAGGAGGACTACTATGGAGACTATCCTTGTTGTAGATGATGAAAAAGATTTAGTTATGATAATTAAAGACTCACTTGAGGCTAATGGATACAATGTTTTAACCGCCTATAATGGCTTTGATGGGATTGAACTGTCTAGAAAAAAACCAGATCTAATTATTTTAGATATTATGATGCCAGATATAGACGGTTTCAATGTCTGCAATCTTATAAGAGATAATATAGATTGTCCTATACTGTTTCTATCAGCAAAGGATAGTGAAGTTGATAAAATCAAAGGACTTGCTATTGGCGGTGATGACTATATAACTAAACCTTTCAGCTTAAAGGAATTAGTTTCTAGAGTTAAGGCCCATTTGAGACGTGAAAGAAGAAAAGCAAAAAAAGAAGACAATAGCTATTTAAATTTTAAAAATTTATCTATTGATTTAAAAGGTTTAAATGTAAAGGTAAATAATGAAGATATAAACCTCACGAAGAGAGAATTTCAAATAGTAGAACTTCTAGCTTTAAATCCAGGTCAAGTATTTTCAAAAGATCAAATATATGAAAAAATTTGGGGCTATGATGGGCTAGGAGACACCTCTACTGTTACAGAGCATATTAAAAAAATTAGATTTAAGATAAGCTCTATTGACAAAGAAAATAAATATATTGAAACTGTTTGGGGATTAGGTTATAAATGGGAGGCCTAAATTGTGAAAAATAAAGGCTTTAAAAGACAATTTGTAGTGACTTTCATTAAAATATTGGTTTTAAGTTTAATTTTTTCTGCACTTTCTTTTTTCATATGGCTTAAAACTTTTAACCATATTTATTATCCTGCTAATTATTATGAAAAGCAAGTTGGGGATATTGCAAAAAAAATTTATGAAAGTCATGACAATGTATTAAACAAAAGTTTTGAAGGAGAAATGAACGAGATAATACCTCATAAGGGAATGGGCTATCAAGTATTAGATAGCGATGGAAATATAATATATGGAACACTAGATAAAAAGATTATAGAAAATAGAAATGATCTAGTTACTAATATAAACTCTACAAAACCCTTGAATGGTAAATATTTTGCCAAAATCATTCCTATTTTAGATAAAGATAGCAATGTTAAAGGAGCTGTTGTATTAAATTATAGTTTAGTAAGTACACAAAAAACTGATAGTACTGTATTATTCTTATTGTCTAAATCAATGCTATTTTTACCGTTTATATATATAATTATATTTACATTTATATATGCTAAGAAGTTAAGTAAAGAAATAAATAAACCAGTAAATATACTATTAGATGCATCTGAAAAAATTAAAGATCAAGATTTAGATTTTACCATTGAATATGATGAAAATAATGAGTTTACAAAGCTTTGCAATGCCTTTGAAGACATGAGGGTAAATCTCAAGGACTCTCTTATAAAACAATGGGATTTAGAAGAAAAAAGACGAGAAAATGTAGAGAGTATTGCTCATGATTTAAAAACACCTCTCACTATTGTAAGTACTTACTCTGAAGCTTTAATAGATGGTGCAGTTAAGGAGGAAAAAATTAAAGACTATATAGGAGTAATTAAAAGAAATAATGAAAGGGCTTTAATATTATTAGATGATATGAACAAGATATCTAATATTGAAAATCCTAATTTTATTTTAGAACCTATAGAAATTAATATTATAGAATTTTTAAAGCTAAAAGAAAAAGATTACAAACTTTTATGTGATGAAAAAGGAATAGACTTTAAAATTGAAATCATAGATTCAAGGGAAAAAAATTTCATAGATAAATTTGATATTAAGTCTCTAGAACAAGTATTAGACAATTGTATATCCAATAGTATTAGATATACTGAAAAAGGCGAATCAATAAAATTAAATGTACTATGCAATGACGAAGAAACAATCTTTTCTATAGTAGATACTGGAAAGGGATTTAGCAATGAGGATCTAAAAAATATTTTTGACAAATTTTATAAAGGGGATAAATCTCGTTCATTTACAACAGGACATTCTGGTTTGGGCATGTATATAGCTAAAATTATGGTTGAAAAACATGGAGGAAATATCAAAGCCGAAAACAATAATCCAAAGGGAGCTATTGTTAAATTTAATATAAAACCAAAACGTGGTATCTGATGCACTGGGGACGGTTCTTTTTGCATCAAATTTCAAAATAATATAAAAAACAAACAGCCTCAGCCCGACGAAATACCGAGCTTTGGCTGTATAAGTTGAGAAATCCTAATTTAATTTTAATTATTTTGATTCACATTAGTTGTAGCTTTGATGCGTTTATGTTTTTCTACGAGTAGACCACTTTTTATAGCATTGTTTGGACAAGAACTGATACAGTCACCACATCTGATACATTCTGGACTGTTGGGAGTTTCATAGGGTTTGATATTCATTTTACAGTTGTTGGTGCATGCATTACATTTTGTACACATATTTTCATCAATTTTAAAACTGTATAGACTGATAGGATTGAACAATGAATAGAAAGCACCTAATGGACATATATATCTGCAAAATATCCTATATATGAATATCGAAAATATTATGATAAATATTAATATGAAAAATTTCCATCTAAAAAGAAATCCTGTTGCATTTCTTAAATTTTCATTTGCCAGTAGAAGGGGTATACCTCCTTCAAGGGTACCAGCAGGACAGATATATTTGCAAAAATATGGGTCACTCATTCCTAGATCATCTTGAAGGATTAGTGGCAAAGTAAATACAAATAATGCAAGTATAGCATATTTTAGATATTTAAGTACATTATTTAATTTTCGTGGTACTGATAATTTTGGTGAAGGTATTTTATGCAACAAATCTTGAATGAATCCAAAAGGGCAGAGCCAACCACAAACAAATCGTCCCAATACAATTCCTATTAATGTTATAGTTCCAAATACATAGTAGGAAAAGTTATATTTCATGCTTCCAATCACGGCTTGGATAGAACCTATAGGACAAGCTCCTAATGCTCCTGGACAGGAATAGCAATTAAGTATTGGAACACAGAATTTTTTTGCATTTCCTGTATATATACGACCTTCAACAAAACCTTTTATATTTCCGTTGGCAGCAATAGAAGATATAGTTTGAGTTAAATGTCTTTTTTTATTACTATCCAATTCCTATACACTCCAAGCATATATTGATAGCTTTGTTAAGAACTGTTGCTACCTCACCTCTACAGATACCTAAAAATATCGATAATATACTACCAATAAAAATTATATTTCGTATAAAAAATTTTTTCATTTAGTTACCTCCATACATGAGTTCTATTTTAATAATTTAAGTGTTTCTGATATTTTTTCCTTGTATTCATCTTTACTCATTGAACCTGTTATTACTTCACCAACAATATTTCCTTGACTATCTACAAAGAAAGAAGTCGGAACTCCTGCTATACAGCTTATTACATTCTTTTTTATATTTTCATCAGAAATTAGATTTGTGTATTTTACGCCACTTTCTTTGATTATTTCCCTTGCTGCGTTTTCATTATCTTCATTTGGTGTATCAGATATAATACCTATAATATTTACATTTTCATCTTTCATTTCCTCATATAATTCTGCAAGGTCTGGCATTTCTCTTTTACATGGTCCACAAAATGTTCCCCAGATATTTATCATTGTTAGCTTATAGTCTTTGAATATTTCATTGTTTACTTCATTTCCATCAAGGTCTTTTAAATTAAATTCTAATTTTTTAAGTGATGTCAATGCTTCTTGGGGAGTTTCAGGTTTGTAGGTTTTTAGAGATGATTTTATATTTTGTATATCATCATACAGATTTTTATATGCATTTTTTTCTTCTTCATCTAATCCAGAATCATCAAAGTCATTGTAGCAGAAATAGAATATATATCCTGATTTTTTGTTTATTTTTTCGTTGTGGGTCATATTTGTCAATTCTGGAATTTTGTCTTCAGCTGGAATTTTATTTTCTCTAAATACAACTATGGAGAATATGTTTTTTACCTGAGAAAAAATTTCATCATATCTTTTAAACCTTTCCTGTTCATCTGCTACATTTTCAGCTACATCCAAGTACTGTTCAATTAAGTCATTAGATATATATCCATAGCTTATTCCGTTGTATATTGGTTCATTTTCATCTTCAGAATCTCCTAGACTATCTAGAAATATATTGTCATCATACTTTTTCCAATCTTCTCCCATTTTAAATTTTATTCCCATGTCTTTGTAACCCTTGTATCCTTGACTTTTTTCTTCATCTGTTAATTCTAATTTCTTTCCACAACCCCCAAGAGGCAATACCATAAATACTATAAGTAGTAGAGATGTGATTTTAAACAACTTCTTTTTCAATTTGAATCCCCCTTTTAAATATTTTCATGTTTACGATTTGCTATTTTTAATTTGCCTTTCGCCTCCTTTAAATTGAACTATAGTATGTACTAATACTATTTTATTTTTAGATTGAAACAATATGCATTGTATTCACTGGGGACGGTTCTTTTTGCATCAAATTTCAAAAAGTGGTAAAATTTCATTGAGGTGATTATATGACAAGGGGAGCTAGGGAAGAGAGTGAAACTGGATATTATCACATAATGATGAGGGGCAACAATAGGGAGATGATATTTAATCAGTCTGAAGAAAAACAATACTTTATGGAACAATTACAACATGAAGCAGATAAGAAAAAAATTTCAATAGTTGCTTATTGCTTGATGGATAATCATGTACATATTTTGATTCATGCAGATTTACAAACGATGACTGAAGTGATTAAATCGATAAATATTAAATTTGCAAGAAAATACAATCAAAAATATAATCGAGTAGGGCATGTATTTCAAGATAGGTATAAAAGTGAAGTTATAAACACAGAAGAATATCTGTTGGAAGCAATTAGGTATATACACAACAATCCTGTAAAAGCTAAAATGGTATCTAAACCATCTGATTATCATTGGAGTAGCTATAGAAGTTACACAGGAAAAGAATGTAAGATTATAAGTCCCGAGGAAAAATATATGATGATGGATTTATTTTCAGGCTCAATAGAAGAATTTAAAAAGTTCCACTTACAAGATGATACAAAAGAATTTTTAGAAATCCAAGAAGATTTAGAAATACAACGTGAAGAAAAAGCGCAAAAAATTATAGCGGAATACTGCAAACAATATAATATTGTTGAAGCAAAAGAATTGAACAATAGAAAAGATGCTTTAGAAGAAGTTGTCATTGAACTTATAAATACAAGCAATTTGTCCCATAGAAGAATATCTGAACTTACAGGCACAACAAGAGGCACAGTCCATAGAATAGCGAAAAAATTATAGCTAGATTTAGATGTGATGCAAAAAGAACCGTCCCCAGCGCATCACATCATATTTGTTTAAATTTTGTGAAGTATAGGATATAATAAGGGTAATATTAGAACATAGAGGGATGGTTCAATGATTAATATAGCTTTGTTGGGAAGTGGCGGAAGTATGCCTATGCCTGGAAGATTTTTGTCTTCTTTACTTATGAGCTATAAAGGGAGAAAGATTCTTATAGACTGTGGAGAAGGTACTCAGGTGTCTATGAAAAATATGAATAGTGGATTTAAGTCTATTGATATGATATGTATAACTCATATTCATGGGGATCATATTTTTGGCTTGCCAGGACTTCTTTCAACTATTGGGAATAGTGCTAGAACTGAACCCATTACGATAATAGGCCCTGAAGGTATAAAGGATATAATGAATAGTATTTTGACTTTGATTCCATATCTTCCCTATACTATAAATGTAATAGAAAATCCTCCCCCAATATTAGGTATTAGCTTTTCTACTAATGGATTAAAAGTAGAAGAACATTCAAATGAAGACATTCAGATGAGTATATTAGAACTTGATCATTCATGTTCATGTTTGGGTTACAGTTTTTATATAGTCAGAAGACCTAAATTTTGTGTACAAAAGGCAATTTCAAATCAAGTGCCTAAAGAAATTTGGTCAAGACTTCAAAATGGTGAGTTTATAGTTTATGGAAATCGTATATATGAACCTGATATGGTATTGGGAGAGAAAAGGAAAGGTATAAAATTAAGTTATATAACAGATACACGACCAATAAATACAATACCAGATTTTATAAATGGAAGTGATTTGCTTATATGCGAAGGAACTTATGGGGATAATGAAGATATAGAGAAAGCTATAAAAAATAAGCATATGACTTTTGCTGAAGCAGCAGGATTGGCGTATAAAGGCAATGTGAAGGAACTTTTGCTTACTCATTTTAGTCCTTCAATTAATGAACCAATTTTATATAAGATGAATGCAATAGAAATATTTCAAAATACAACAATAGGATATGATGGATTTACTAAAGAATTATGTTTTTAATTGTATACATATAATTAATAGAGTTTTTTTATAAAATTATATGATATTATATAATGTATGAACTATAAATAAGAGGGAGGAAATGGTATGATACCTGTACAATCACCAAAGAGTGGAGAAGAAATAGCGGTTATAAAAACTAATTATGGAGATATAAAGATTAAATTTTTCCCTGAAGTGGCTCCAAAAGCAGTGGAAAACTTTAAAACTCATGCCAAAAATGGATATTATGATGGAGTTACTTTTCATAGGGTGATTCAAGATTTTATGATTCAAGGTGGAGATCCTGAAGGAACAGGAAGAGGCGGAGAAAGTATTTGGGGAGAACCTTTCGAAGATGAATTTGATATAAACCATCGCAATTTTAGAGGAGCAGTATCTATGGCTAATAGTGGACCAAATACTAATGGAAGTCAATTTTTTATTGTACAAAACAATAAAGTAGATAAAAAGATTATTGCTCAGATGAAGGATTTGGGAGAAGAGGAAGGATTTCCAGAACAAGTAATCAAGGGATATGAGGAACTAGGGGGAGCATACTGGCTTGATGGAAGGCATACGGTATTTGGGCAGGTGTTTGAAGGAATGGATGTAGTAGATAAAATTGCAGGAGCAAAGACTGACACATTTGATAAACCTTTGGAACCTATAGTTATGGAAAGGGTAGAAATTTTGTCTTACTAAAATAGGGGGCTTAAAATATGATATCAG
>JAKPAR010000066.1 GCA_029779375.1 Bacillota bacterium
ATATACAACATAAGGCAAAAATATTATAGTCAATTGAGGAATATTGGCCATAAGTATAAAATCAAATATACCATGGAAAATAATTGGCATATATAATGATCTTCTATAGTTTCTTTTTTTTCTTCCTTCTTCTTGACTAAATTTTGCCAATGACAAATAATACCCCATAGTTACAGCAAATACTCCATGAGCTGGAACTGAAAGTATTCCTCTGTAAAAGCCAATATATGGATTATAGCTATATCTATATACCACATATATTATATTTTCTACTGTGGCAAATCCCATAGATGAAAGCACAGCATAAACTATACCATCTAATTTTTCATTAAAGTATTTCGTTTTGTATGCAGTTTTTAATACTACTAATCTTTTAAAATACTCTTCTGTAAGTCCTGCTACTATAAAGGCGGTATAGAAAGATCCAAATATACCAGGTAATATATTGAAATAGCTTAAAAATTGCTCTACAAAAATAGTTGGTATAACTGCCAATGCACCTAATATATAAGTTAAAAGAAGAATTTTAAAAGGTTCTCTGTCATATCTATCGCTTAAATATATACCTGCTATTATGGCTATTGCTGGTGTTATTGCAATGATAAACAATCTAATATTCAAAAAATTCACCTCCATATTATACTTAGTAGTATTTGATTTTTTTAAAAAAATAACCCCAAGCATTAATGCTTGAAGGTTATTTTTTCATCTATATATTGTTTAACTTGTAGAGGGGTTTCTAAATTTAAAATTTCTTCAATCATATTTTCCATTTCAATTTTTGAAATATTTTTGATTATATATCTTGCTTTCAATATAGAAGAAGCACTCATACTAAATTCGTCAAGTCCCATCCCTAAAAGTATCGGAATAAGCCTCTCATCTCCAGCAGCTTCTCCACACATACCTACCCAAATTCCTTCTTTATGACCATTCTCTATAGTCATTTTGATAAGTCTAAGTACTGCTGGATGGTACTGACTGTATAAATAAGATATATTTTCATTTCCTCTATCTACTGCAAGAGTATATTGAATAAGATCATTCGTTCCTATACTGAAGAAATCCACTTCCTTAGCAAATACATCGGATTGTATTGCTGCAGAAGGTATTTCAACCATTATTCCCACTTCAATATTTTCGTTAAATGGAATTTTCTCAACTCTCAATTCATTTTTTACTTCTTCAAGAATTTGTTTTGCATCTCTAAACTCTTTTAAACTAGATATCATAGGAAACATTATCTTTATATTTCCATATGCACTGGCTCTCAATATAGCTCTCAATTGAACTTTAAATATATCTACTCTATCTAAACAAAGTCTAATAGCTCTATAGCCTAAAAATGGATTCATTTCTTTTGGCATTTCTAAATATGGTAGCTCTTTATCTCCACCTACATCAAGAGTTCTAATGACTAATGGTCTTCCTTCTAATTTTTCTGCCACGATTTTATAGGATTCAAATTGTTCTTCTTCTGTAGGTAGTTTATCTCTGTCCATATATAAGAATTCTGTTCTATATAGTCCTACGCCTTCCCCGCCATTTTCAATTACTTTATCTATATCATTTGGAGTACCTATATTCCCAGCAATTTCAACCTTATAGCCATCCTTTGAAATACTTTTACTATTCTTTAGTTCTTTCAATTTATTTTTAAATTCTTCAAATGCTTTTCTTTTTTCTTTATAAGTATTTATTTCATCTTGAGTTGGATTTATAATCACAGTTCCTTCTTCTCCATCAATGATGATTATATCATTGTTTTTAACTGATTTTGTCATATCTTTTACTCCAACAACTGCAGGAAGCTCTAAGGTTCTAGCCATAATAGAAGTATGAGATGTCCTACCTCCAACTTCAGTTACAAAACCAAGTGCTTTGTCTTTTCTCATCTGAGCAGTATCAGATGGAGTTAAATCTTTTGAAACAATAATACATTCTTCTTCTAATGTAGATAAACTTATATTTTCTATACCCATCAAATTGTTTATAAGTCTTTTAGATATATCTTTTATATCAGCAGCTCTTTCTTTTAAATATTCATTGTCCATATTTTCTAGTATGGAAATATATTTGTTTGAAGCTTCTTTAACTCCCCATTCTGCATTTACACTTTCGAGCTTTATTTTTTCTTTTATGAAATCAATAAATTCTGGGTCTTCTAACATCAATTTATGAGCGGAAAATATTTCAGCCTCTTTTTCTCCTAGATTTTTTAAAGCATACTCATAAATTGATTTAACTTCTTTTAAACTCTTTTCAATAGCAGCATTTAATTTAGCTATTTCATCAGAGATATTTTCTATATTTTTCTTTTCAACTTTTGCTTCTATTTCTTCTTTCAAAAAAACTTTCCCAATAGAAATACCGGGAGACACTCCTATACCCTTCATGGTATACTACCCCCTATTCTCCAAATTTGCTATTTACTAATTCTACCAATGCCTTTACTGCCTCTTCTTCATCTTTTCCATCTGCAATTATATTTATAGTTGTTCCCATAGCTGCACCCATACTCAATATCCCCATGATACTTTTGGCATTGTATTCTTTCCCATCTTTTTCAACTTTTATATCTGATACATATTTAGAAGCTTCTTTAACAAATAAACTTGCTGGTCTAGCATGTAGACCTGTTTCATTTTTCAACACTACTGTTTCTCTATACATTTGAATTCCTCCCATTTTTAATTTAAATTATCTTTTTAATAATATCTTCAGAGTTGTTTATTATATCTTTACAGCTTATATATATTTTGGGCAATCCTTCAAATCTTTTTATATTGCCAATAGGCATATCATTAGTTAAAATTACAGCTATTGCTTCTTTAATATCTTCTTCTCCTATAATATCACTTTGTATTTCTCCTTGTGTCTCTACTTTTATATCTATTCCTAATTTATCTGCTGCCTTTAACAATGCTTCTTTTGCCAAATGAGTATATACAAGCCCTAATGGACATGATGTTACAGCTAATATTCTCACAACACTCACCTTCTTGACAAATAACCATATATTTCTTCACTTGAACTCAACTTTCTGATATCATTCAAAACTTCTTCATCGCCTAATATTTCATAAAATTTAGAAAAAAATTTTTTTATATTAAACCTTGATTCTTCTTTAAGCGCCAACATAAAGACTAAATCTACAGTGCTTTCTCCCCATTGAACTGGTTTTTCTAATATAGCCAACGCTATTACAGGCCTTTTCACATATCTTTGGTTCCCATGAGGTATTGCAACCCCTTTTCCTATAGCAGTAGATGTGATTTTTTCTCTTTCAAATACTTCATCTAAAAAAGCTGGTTCTATATACCCATATTTCAACATGTAATCGCCAAGTACATTAATTACCTCTTCTCTAGTTTTTAAATTTAATTTTGGAAATATAAGAGAAGGGCTAAAAAACATACCTAATGCATCATCTAGTATTTTCTTATATGGTTTTCTTATTCCTTCTATGTTTTTAATCCATTTTTTGATTTCTTCTATATCTCTTTCTTCAACAAATGGGCTAATCTGTATAACAGGTTTTAAAGAATATTCAAAAGGTACTGTTGAAATAACTATATCGAAATTTTTGTTTTCAATATTCCCTACCTCATGTACTGAGATTACATCTACTATATCCAAATCAGGAAGAGCTTTGCCAAGTCGCACAGATACTAGCTGAGAAGTTCCTACACCACTTGAACAAACAATTATAGCTTTTGTATTTATTTTTTGTCTTTCCAATGCAGCACCAATATGAATAGCAATATATCCTATTTCATCTTCATTGACTTTATATCCATAATACTTTTCAAACAATACACTGCTTGCCCAGCTTGCTCCAAAAATACTTGGATAGTTCTTCTTTATTTCAGGTAATAAAGGATTTTTTATAACAAGATCATACTTAAGCCTATTGACAGTAGGTTCTAAATGAAGAGCTAAACCAGTCAATAGTGCCTTGTCATTGCTCAAATCAACTGACAAAATACTTCCTATAAGTTCTATTATTTCCATAGATAATTTAACCACATCTTTATCTAAAATAGATAAGAGTCTTTCGTCATCATATCTATAATCTCTTTGAATTTTAGAACCTAATATATGCATAGTTATATAACATATCTCGTCTTCAGGTATACAAACTAAAAATTCGCTCTCCAATTTTTCAGCTATACGCTTTGCTATACTGTACTCTCTATGTGATTTAATCTCATCCTTTTTTTCACAATCCAATTTAATACTTTTACTTTGTTTAACCCTTTCAACAGAAATAGATATATGAAAAATCAAGCTAGACATTGCTTCATCAGTAAAAAAAAAGTCCATTTGTCTTTCAGCTTCCAGTAAAAGTTCTCTTATGAAATTTAAGCTTTCCCGCGAAAACTTGTCTCTATCTTCCTTAAACACTTCTGTAGCCAGTTTTCTGAAGTCGTTTTCGCTACCTATGATTTCCACTCCATGATTTTGTTTTCTTAAAATAGATAAATTGTATTTTTTTATATCATCCTCTATTTTATTTATATCTTTAAGTATTGTTATTCTACTTACATAAAGCTTTTCAGCAAATTTCTCCATAGTAATAGGTTTTTCACACTTCAACAATTCTTTCAAAATATACCTTTGTCTTTCTTCAGGCAAAAAAGCTCCTCCGTAATTATCAATTTCATTAAACATTTTTCTTAATTCGTTTTCTCTACTATGATCTATTTCAATCCAAACTCCAACTCTAGGTTTCCTGACAATGCTGCCATATTTATTTTCTTTAAGATAGATATCTATTTCATCCAAATCATTTCTAATTGTCCTATTTGAAACATTAAGCTTAGTTTCCATCTCTCTTATAGTCATAGGTTGGGTGCTATTTAAAAGTATTTTGAGTATTTCTATCCATCTTTCTTTGAATACACCATTCATCACTACACCCCACATATCAATATAATCCGGCAACCAGTATACATTTTCATTCTTTATACTTGTATAATACCATACGAAAACGTTATTTACTAGCTTTGAAAGGTACTTTTTTGTTACGGATTAATGTGGCAATAAATTACTAATATAGAGAGTAAAAAACTCTAGGACCTTCCTAGAGTTTTTATGACAAATCAATTTAATATTTTATAAACATTTCTTTCTTTGCACCACAAAGTGGACATTTATCTGGTGCTCCATTTGCCTCTACATATCCACAAATTGGGCAAACATAAACTTCATTGAATTCTACATCTTTTCCTCCATCTACTGCTTCTTTAGCTTCACTGTACATTTTAGAGTGAACTTTTTCTGCTTCTATAGCAAACTTCATGGATTGAAGTGCTGCTTTTTCATTTTGCAACTCTGCAACAGCTATATAAGCTGGATACATTTGTTCTACCTCGAAATTTTCTCCATTTATAGCCCCTTGTAGGTTTTCAGAAGTAGTTCCTAGACCAAATCCTGCTCCAGCAGTAACTTGGAAGTCGCCACTTTCGTCTTTCATAGCTTTAAAATGACCTGTAGCGTGAACTTGTTCTGCAAAAGAAATAGCTCTAAAAAGTCTTCCTACATTTGGGAATCCTTCTTTTTCTGCTTTATCTGCCCAAATTAAATATCTCATATGTGCTTGGCTTTCACCGCCAAAAGCTGAGCGTAAATTTTGCGCTGTCATTGCGTTCATATAAAATTCCCCCTTTAGTTTTATAATTTCCTTTTCATAATTACCCAAAGATAATTTACATAAACAAATTTTTATAGGTTGTAAATCCTCCACAAAAATTCTTTACTTTAAAACCATTTTGTTTTAATATTCTAGCACCTA
>JAKPAR010000070.1 GCA_029779375.1 Bacillota bacterium
GAGCTTTGTATTTGTCATAAGCAATACAATAAAGGATAAGGAGGACCTGAATATACTCCTTACAACTATGGTCTTTACAGCAGTATTGGTTTCATTGTATGGATTGTACCAGTATAAAGTTGGGGTGGAAATGGAAGACAAATGGTTAGATGTCTCAAACAATTCAGGGATTACAACAAGGGTTTTTTCTGTATTCGGGAATCCCAATATATTAGCTGAATATTTGATAATGACTACGCCTATTTCCATTGCTCTTTTTTGGGAGACCAAAGAAATGCATAAGAAATTTATTTTCTTATTGACTTCTCTTCTTTTAATGGGGACTTTGGTATTGACTTTTTCCAGAGGTGGTTGGGTTGGATTTGCCTTTGGTATAATGGTATTTATTTTACTTGTAGAAAAAAGATTGCTTTTATTGTTGATACCACTGGGACTTGGTGCTATGAAATTTTTACCACCAACAGTGGTAAATAGAATATTGAGCATTGGAAACTTTGCGGATTCATCTAACAATTATAGAATAAGAATTTGGAAAATAACATTAGATATCATAAGGGATCACAAGATTGCTGGAGTTGGATTTGGATACATTCCATTTAAGCAAACTTTTGAATCCTATATTAGAACGATGCCTGCTTATCATGCTCACAATACCTATCTTGAGACTATGGCAGAAATGGGTATTCCAGGGCTTATAGTGCTCATAATATTCATATTTATACTATATAAATATTCTATAAAAACTTTAGTGAAAGGCCAAGATAGATGGACTAAAATCATTTCAGTAGGTGTGATTTCAGGTATAAGTGCTCTACTTGCTCAGGGAGCTGTAGAAAGTGTTTTTTATTTACCTAAGATAATTATTACTTTTTGGACCTTAGTATCTTTCGTACTAGTTCTTATGAGAATATCAGAAGAATCTAGGGAGATTGGTTAAAAAGGAGAATATATATGGAAGCAAAAGAAAGAATACTCATTTCTGGATACTACGGGTTTGATAATAGCGGCGATGATGCTATTTTAAAAGCTATAGTTAAGGATTTAAGAGAAAATAGTGAAAATATTGAAATTATAGCACTATCAAACAAACCTTCCCATACAAAAAGAATATATGATATTGAAGCTATAAATAGATTCAATATGAGGGAAGTATTGAGAGCTATAAAAAGCTGTGATTTATTCATAAGTGGTGGAGGAAGTTTACTGCAAGATGTGACCAGCACTAGATCAATACTATATTATTTACTTCTTATGAATTTGGCAAAAATGTATAAAAAGCCAGTAATGGTATATGCCAATGGAATTGGTCCCATAAATAAAAAATTTAACAGATTTTTAACCAAAAGAATTTTAAATAAAGTAGATTTAATTTCTCTAAGAGATGAAGATTCTAAAAAATTTCTAGAGCAATTGGGAGTTAAAAATACCAATATTCATGTCACTGCAGATCCTGTATTCACACTAATTCCATCTACTGAAGAGAGAATATCAGAAATATTTGAAATAGAGAATATACCTTTAGAAAGGCCTATGATTGGAATATCAGTTAGACAGTGGAAGAACAACGATGAATTGGTCTCTACTATAGCTAAAACTATAGACTATATTTTAGGTAGCTATGATGTAAATGTATTGCTTGTTCCCATGCACTATCCAGAAGATTTAGATATAAGCATGAAAATAAAAGAAAATGTGAATAGAAAAAACTGTTATATGCTTAAAGAAATGTATAGTGTAGAAGACATAATGTGTATCAT
>JAKPAR010000072.1 GCA_029779375.1 Bacillota bacterium
GTGATACAATAAGAATAAGATGTATTAATAACATTTTAGGAGGGATTTCATGTTTAAAAAGGATAGGTTTAAAAAAGCACTAGTTCTTTCCATAGTATTAGTACTAGCTTTAAGTACTATTGCTATAGCTGCTAATGAGGTTTACCAGAAGAAACTTACAGCTACTATTGGTAGGATTAAGTTTAAAGTGGATGGGGAAGATGTAACAAAGGAAATTGAAGAAAAGTATAAAGCACCTGCATTTACAGTTAAAGAATTTGACAGCCGTTCTTATGTCCCTGTAAGGGCTATTGCAGAGCTTATGGGTATGGAGGTCAAATGGGATGATAAAACTCATACAGCAGAGATTATAGATGTTAAATCCAAGGTCTATGAGGAGGAAATAAAGAAAAAGGATAAAGAAATAGCTGAATTAAAAGAGGAAATTAAAAAATTAAAAGAAGAAGTTGTAGAAGAAGATAAATTGCAAGTTTTAGAGGATAAATTAAACAATAAATATGGTACATACAAGGATGTAAATTTTGATATAACATTAAAAGAAAGTAAAAACAATATTGATGGAGAGATAGTAGTGGATTTAAAAGATAGTAGACAGGAAAGTTATTGGAGAAATATGAGTTATAGCATCAAAAAGGTCATGATAGAAGATATAGTAGATACTATCTCCAAAGAATTTTCTAATGCCAATATCTATGGTTCCATATATGATGTATTCTATAAAAAGGACCTTCTCACCTTTAATAAAGCTAAAAATGGGAAGTTAAATATTTCTTATGATGATAGACTATGGAGTACTTATGATGGCTATATAGACGAGGTAGTATATGATGAATTTAATTATTATGATATAGAGGGTGCTTATGTATCTAGTTTTGATATCGATAGTCGTACTATTTATTTAAATATAGACATTCCATACAGTGATAGATATAAATGGAGAGATTTAAGCAATGATAGGATAGTAGAAATATTAGACAGAATATCCAATAAAATAGCCTATTACTATGA
>JAKPAR010000084.1 GCA_029779375.1 Bacillota bacterium
TTCTTTGTCCTCTTTTTTTCGATAGCTTTTTTATCCTTATTTTCTTCTTCTATGAGCTCCATAATAAGTTCTGCTTCTTCATCTTCAATTGTACTCATATGACTGTTTATTTCTAAATTTAAATCAGATATTTTTTCTATTAATTCTTTACTGGTCATACCTAATTCTTTTGCTAACTCATATACTCTAATTCTAGTCAAACTATACACCCCCAATATAATTTACAGGTGACTTCATAATAAATTATTCTTGTTTATTGCAAGAAATAATTTTAAAAAGTTCATCATATACTTCACTTGGTATCTCGCATTCTAAAGCTTTACCAAGTTTCTTAGTTTTTTTTATTGTATTCAAACAATTTAGATCAGCACAAATATATGCTCCTCTTCCATTTACTTTACCTGTCAAATCTACTTCTATATCACTATCATTTTTTCTTACTATTCTTATTAATTCTTTTTTTGGCTTGTTCTCACCACAAGCAATACATTTTCTTAGAGGTATTTTCTTCTTTTTCATAAAAATCACCCCCATTGTTATCTTCCTTCATTATATTGACTTTCACTTTTTATGTCTATTTTCCAATTAGTTAATTTGGCTGAAAGTCTTGCATTTTGGCCTTCTTTCCCTATAGCTAAAGACAATTGATAATCTGGTACAACTACTAGAGCAGATTTTTCTTTTTCATTTACCTCTACTCTTAGAACTTTTGAAGGGCTTAAACTATTAGCTATAAACTCTTCTATATTTTTACTCCATACAACTATATCTATTTTTTCTCCATTTAATTCATCAACTATAGCTTTCACTCTGCTGCCTTTAAAACCTACACATGCGCCTACTGGATCAACATTTTTATCTTTTGAATATACTGCAATTTTAGTCCTAGAACCTGCTTCTCTAGAAATTGCATAAATATCTACTATTCCCTCTTGTATTTCTGGAACTTCTAATTCAAAAAGTCTTTTGACTAATCCAGGATGAGATCTAGAAAGGACTATTTGAGGCCCTTTAGTAGTTTTCTTGACTTCGACAATATAAACTTTTATTCTATCTCCTTGCTGATATTTTTCACCTTCTATTTGTTCTGATGGTGGCAAAACCCCTTCAGTTTTGCCTAAATCTACATAAATAATGTCCTTACTTATCCTCTGTATTTGACCAGTTACTATTTCATTTTCTCTATTAACAAATTCCTCAAATATTACTTCTCTTTCTGCCTCTTTTATTTTTTGCATAACCACTTGCTTTGCTGTTTGAGCTGCAATTCTACCAAAATCTTTAGGAGTAACTTCTACTTTAACTATATCATCTACTTCATATTTAGTATCAATTTTTTTTGCTTCTTCTAAACTGATTTCTAACAACTCATCTTCTACTTGTTCAACTACATTTTTAGCTGCATAGACTTTTACATCTCCTGTAATCTTATCTATTTCAACCTCTACATTTTGTGATGAACCAAAATTTTTTTTATAACCTGATATAAGTGCTGCTTCCAACGCCTCAAATATTATATCTTTAGAAATTCCCTTATCTTTTTCTATTTCTTCAAGAGCCTCTATAAATTCGGCCTTCATTTTTCTCAAAACCTCCCTTAAAATCTAATCGCTAGATTAATCTTAGCTATATTCTTTCTAGACAATTCAACTTCACTGTTATCATCATCTAATATGACAATACAGTCATTATTAAAAGATAAAAATTTACCTATATATGATTTCTTGCCATTAACGCCTTGATATAATTTTATCTCTATATCCTCTCCTAAGTTTCTATCTAAATCTTTATTTGTCTTTAGAGGCCTATCAAGTCCCGGTGAAGATACTTCTAAATAATAGCTAGAATCTATAGGATCAATCTCATCTAATTTAGCACTTATAATTTCACTTGCCTTTTGGCAATCATCTATTGTTATTCCACCTGGTTTATCAATGAATATCCTCAAATAATTATTGGGTCCTTCCTTTACAAATTCTATATCCACAATCTCAAATCCTAGTTCTTCTATGATAGGAATACTTAATTCCTCAACATTTTTTTCTATATCTCTTTTTTTCATAAAATCACCTC
>JAKPAR010000093.1 GCA_029779375.1 Bacillota bacterium
CGAATTTTTTCTCTACTTGTTTCTCTCCATTAAAAGCCTTAACTATATTGTTTCCAGAATACACTTCTTCTATATGTCCATTAACTTGACCAAGAAACTTCTGTTGAGATCTAAAATATTTTTGAGATTTTTTAACCACAGCCATAACTAAAATTGCAGAAATAGGCAAAATCAAAAGAGCTACAATAGTCATCTGCCAAGAAATAGATAACATCATGATGAGCACTCCAACAATAGTTGTGGCAGAAGTTATTAACTGGCTCATACTCTGATTTAATGATTGACTCACTGTATCAACATCATTTGTAATCCTCGATAAAACTTCTCCATATGTGATTGAATCAAAGTATTTAAGAGGTAGCTTATTTATCTTTATTGATATTTCTTTTCTTAAATTATATGAAACTTTTTGAGCTATTCCACTAACTATAAAACCTTGTATATAAGAAAACAACGCCGAGAGTACATATAATCCCATCAAAAGCATGATTATATTTCCTATATATTCAAAATCTATGCCTCCACCTTCTACTCCCGATATCTTTGATATCAAGCCCTCAAATATTTTGGTTGTAGCTTTCCCAAGTATTTTAGGCCCCACTATTGAAAAAATTGTACTTGCTATAGCAAATATTATCACCATAACAAGTTGCCATTTATAAGGACTAAGATAACTAACAAGTTTAGAAAATGCCCCCTTAAAATCCTTTGGTTTTTCAAATTTTCCTCTCATTCCATTGCCATTTCTAGGTCTTTCTTTTATATTATTTTTTTCACTCATATTGAAAGTTCCTCCTCTGATAGCTGTGACAGAGCAATTTGCTTATAAACGTCACAATTTTTTAGAAGTTCCTTATGTTTACCAATACCTACTACTTTGCCCTCATCCAAAACCACAATATTTTCAGCATTCATTATTGTATTAATTCTCTGTGCTACTATAAGTATTGTTCTGTCTTTTATTTCATTTTTTATTGCTTTTCTAAGTGCAGCATCTGTTTTAAAATCAAGAGCTGAAAAACTATCATCAAAAACAAGTACTTCTGGTTTTTTAACCAATGCT
>JAKPAR010000113.1 GCA_029779375.1 Bacillota bacterium
TGAAACTATAAACAAGATAAAAGAATTAGCACAATCTATAGAAGGGGTTGAAAATATAAATTTATTAAAGACTAGGATATTTGGAAACAAACTGTATGTAGATATTGATATTTCTGTTGAAGGAGATCTTACTGTAAAAAAAGGTCATGAAATAGCAGAAGAGGTTCATGATTCTATTGAAGGCGGAGTTTCGAATGTAAAACATTGCATGGTTCATGTAGAACCAATTGGGACCCAAGATGACTAATTTTCTTGGGTTTTTTTATGATGCTTAAAAAATTCATAAAATTCTTGCAATAAAAATCAATTATAATATTGATACATTATATAATATAATATATAATATCAAATATAATAAGTTTTTTTAGAGAGGACTAATAAAAAAAGGATGTGTTGGTGGTGGGGAAAAAGAGGAGATCTTTTATAGCTACTATTTTAATATTAGTCATGTTTTCATCTATAGGATTTGCTGATACAGGAATATTTATAAAAAATTTTAGTTTATCCGATAAAAATGGAATCAAAGAGAATTTTAGTCAAGAAGAAGTAGTTGATATAGAAGAAGAATCTAAGGGTTTATATACAATAAAAAAAGATTCGAATTTTTACGAAGTGCCCAAAGAGTATGTTTTAAAAACTAAAAAAATTAATAAAAATTATAGAGCTATAGACAAAATAAATTTGTTGGACAAACCAAATTTAGATGGAAAAGTTATAGGAGAATTAAAGCCTGGAGAAGTTGTTACTTTAATCAGTTCTTCTGGAGAGTATGGATTATTTGCAGGGAAAAATTTCAATAAAGGTTATGCAAAAATGAAATTTTTTAAAGATGAGTCGTTTAAAGAAGATTACATAAGCTGTGGAATTTCTACAGTCAATAAAACTATAAATAATGGTGGTAAATATTTTTATGTATTAGTTAAAGGAGATATAGTACCCATTAAGGAATTTAAGAACAATAAATTTATTATTATAGATGAATCTGGAAATGAATTTCAAATACCAAAGGATTATATAAAGTTTAATGGAGAAAGAGAATTTGCTTCAAGAAATATGTTTTCAAGAAGAACTTCTAGTTTGAATAAGCTTATATCAAGTGCTTATGCTGCAGTTGGCAGTCGCTATGTATCTGGAGATACAGGAAAAAAAGGTTATGATTGTTCAGGGCTTACATTTTCAATTTATAAAAATAGTTTAGGAATTAAACTTCCAAGATCATCTAGAGATCAAGTAGGAGTAGGTACTCCTGTTAAAAAATCAGAACTTTTACCTGGAGATTTGGTGTTTTTTAATACTTCTGGAAAGGGAATTTCTCATGTAGGTCTTTACATAGGAGATCAAGAGATGATTCATGCATCTTCAGGGTCTAAAAGAGTAGAGAAAATAAATATAAATTCAAAATATTATGCCTCTAGATATGTAACGGCGAGAAGAATTGTGACTAATAAATAGTTTTTAGGGGGTAATTATTTGAAAGAAAAAATAGCTAAATTAATCAGTGTTTTGACAGTAGTTCCAATAGTAGCTTTTTTTTCAGTTACACTATTATATTTAAATTTTAGAAAAGATTTTAAGAGTGTTGGATGGTATTTGTATTCAATTTTTTTTCTAACTCTAACACCATTGTTGGCTTATCCTCTTAAAAAGATTTTGCCGGGTTTCAAGGATCAGGGAAGAGATGGAGAAAGAAAGCTTGCTTTTATTTTAGCAGTTTCAAGTTATATATTAGGTACGATTCTTGTTTTTATCTTGAGGGCACCAGTTATTGTAGAAAAGATTTTTAGTGCATATATTGCTTCGGGAGGTATGCTAGCTTTCGTGAATAAGATTGTCAAAGTTAAAGCTAGTGGACATGCTTGTGGAGTATCTGGTCCAATAACACTTTTATATAATTTTTTGGGGGCTTCAGCACTTTGGCTGTTCTTATTATTACCTGTAGTGTTTTGGGCTAGAATAAAATTAAAAAGGCACTCTTTTAAGGACTTAGTGACAGGAACTTTAGTAGGAATACTTTCAACAGTTATTGCACTTGGCTTCTTTTAATAGTTTTAAATAAATTATTTAAAGGGAGGAGTTCTAATATTTTAGGAAGGAGGTTATTATAGCGATCATTGTGAAAAAATAAACAGAAGGAGGATTATCAATGAACAAGAAAACGTTTTTGTCTGTGTTGATAATTTTAGTTTTTATATTAACAATCCCAGTATTTGCAGAAAACAATGAAGAACTTGATTTTGGGTGGTTATCAATTTTACCACCACTTGTTGCAATTGTATTAGCTTTTGTCACTAAACAGGTATTATTATCTTTATTTTTAGGAGTATTTCTTGGAGCTACAATGCTTAATGGATGGAATCCAGGTCTTGGTTTTTTGAGATCTTTGGATGAATATATTTTAGGTTCACTTGCAGATCCAGATTCTGCTAGCGTTATTATATTTTTATTGGCTATTGGTGGAATGATTGGCGTAGTAAATAAGATGGGTGGAACTTTGGCTGTTGCAGAAAAACTAGGGAAAAAAGTGAAGAATCCTAAAACTGCACAACTTTTCACTTGGGTTTTGGGAGTACTTGTATTTTTTGATGATTATGCCAATACATTGATAGTTGGACCTACAATGCGACCTTTGACAGACAGGAACAATGTGTCAAAGGAAAAATTATCATATATTATAGATTCAACTGCAGCACCAATTACAGGTCTTGCTTTGGTATCAACTTGGGTTGGATATATGATTGGAGTTATAGTTGATGCATATAAGGGAATGGGAATGGAAGTCAATGGATATGGCATTTTTCTAAAAACTATACCATATATGTATTATTGCATTTTCACTTTATTTATGGTTTTAATTATAATCTTAACTCAAAGGGATTTTGGACCAATGTATGAAGCTGAAAAAAGAGCTAGACTTACAGGGAAACTTGTTGCAGATGGTTCCAATCCAATGAGTAGTGACGAAATAGGGAAAATGGAAATAAGAAGTGATATTAAGCTTAAGGCTTCAAATGCTATTGTACCTATATTGACATTGATAATAGTTGTATTTGTAGGTATTTGGTATACTGGCTCAGAAGGTGCTACAAGCTTTAGAGAAGCTTTTGGAAATGGAGACTCATTTAAAGCTTTGTTATGGGGTTCTATTATTTCTAGTATGGTTGCCATAATTATGGGAGTAGCACAAAAAATTTTCACAGTTGGAGAAGCTTTTGATACTTGGGTAGAGGGAGCTAAGTCTATGGTCATGGCTTGTATTATATTGGTACTTGCTTGGTCAATTGGCAGTGTGACAAAAGATGTAGGGGCTGCTAGATTTTTGGTAGGAGCTGTATCTGGTTCTTTGCCAATTGCACTGTTGCCAGTTATTGTATTTATAATATCGTCTCTTATTTCTATTGCTACTGGTACTGCCTGGGGAACAATGGCTATAGTTGTACCATTGGCATTGCCATTGGCAGAAAGTTATGTAGAAATGGGAGCAGATCCTACTATGTTGATTGTAACTATAAGTACCGTTCTAAGTGGAGCAATTTTGGGAGATCACGTTTCACCTA
>JAKPAR010000129.1 GCA_029779375.1 Bacillota bacterium
AATTGTCTATATCCTTTATAATTCTTTTATTTATAACCCTAGGAATTCCATCAATTTCAGGTTCCATTCTTTCTATAGTATTGTCTTCTTTATAATATACTTCATAAAATTTAGGTACATAAACACCTTCAATTTTGCTTACTTCTTTCAAAAACTCATCTCTCTTATATCCTTTTAATTTAAATTCCCTATAAATTTTCATTATTTCCAACACAACTTCTTCCCCTTCTCCTATTACAAAAAAATCTATAAAATCTGCAATAGGTTCAGGGTTATATGCGCAAGGTCCTCCTGCAATAACTAGAGGGTCCTCCTCTTTCCTATCCTTGGAAAATATGGGGACATTACCTAAATCCAGCATATTTATTATATTTGTGTAACTCATCTCATATTGAAGAGTAAATCCTAAAAAGTCAAAATTGTTTATAGGTTCTTTATTTTCTAAAGTAAATAGAGGGATACCTTCCCTTTTCATTTCTTCTTCCATGTCTATCCACGGAGCAAATACTCTTTCACAGGCTATATAATCTTCATTGTTTAGCAAATTATACAATATATGAAGCCCTAAATGTGACATTCCCACTTCATAAACATCTGGAAATGCAAAAGCAAATTTTATATCAATTTTACTTAAATCCTTTTTTATAGAATTTTTTTCCATACCTATATATCTTGCTGGCTTTTCAACTTTTTTTAATACTCTATCAAAACTAATCCTATTAATCATTTCATACCACCTTTTCTTTTGTACTAAATACTATATTAACATTATTTTTATATTTTTTGTATAAAAAATTAAAACTGTCTAAGACAGTTTTAATTTAGTTTCCAAAATTTAGATAATCTAAAGGATTTACTGGATTACCATCAACCCATAATTCAAAGTGAAGATACATATTTCCATCTTTGCTTGTGCCCAATGACCCAACCTTAGTTCCACGATTTAATTCTTCTCCCTCTTTTACATAAAGCTTTGTTAAATATCCATATACGGTTTTAAAACCTTCGTGGTTTACTGTTATAAAATAACCTTTTGTATCTTTATCTTCTATTTTTTCAACTATACCTTTTTCTATAGTAACTGGTTC
>JAKPAR010000131.1 GCA_029779375.1 Bacillota bacterium
TTGACTATATAGCTCATTATTTTTTCTTGAGTGGCTTCTTCTCTGGATAATTCTCCCATCACTTTTCCTTCATGCATTACCAAAATACGATCGCTCATTCCCAATATTTCTGGCATTTCAGAGGAAATCATGATAATAGATCTACCATCTTTTTTAATTTCATTTAATAAATCATATATCTCTCTTTTGGCTCCTACATCCACTCCTCTTGTTGGTTCATCTAAAATCAATATCTTTGGATCTGTTAATAATGCTTTAGCAATTGCAACCTTTTGTTGATTCCCACCACTTAAATTTTCTACTTTTTGTTGAAGAGAAGGAGTCTTTATATTTACTTTTTCTCTGTACTCCAACCCCACTTTTTCTTCTTTTTTCTTATCTAAACTAAAAATTTTCTTAAATTTTTCTAATGATGACAAAGTAATATTGTGACCTACACTCATCATCAATATTAGGCCTTCATTTTTTCTATCTTCAGATACATAGGCTATTCCCTTTGTTAAAGCATCTTTGGGGGACTTTATGTCTATTTCTTGGCCATCCACTATTATTCTTCCTGATTCCTTTTTGTACAGTCCAAATAGGGTTTTAGCTAATTCAGTCCTACCAGCGCCAACTAATCCTGATATTCCTAATATTTCTCCTTTATTTAATGTAAAACTGATATTATCTATATGTTCATTGGTTAATCCCTCTACTTTAAGAATTTCTTCTGAAAAATCCATTTCTATATATGGAAATTGCTTATCCAAAGGTCTACCTACCATTAATCGAATTATCTCATCTTCATTCACTTTAGATATTTCTTTTTCTGCTATAAATTTTCCATCCCTTAAAACTGTTATCTTATCAGCTATTTTGAATATCTCATTTATCCTATGGGATATATAAACTATACCTTTACCATCTTTCTTTAATTCATCAATTATATTAAACAAACTATATACCTCTTGGTCTGTCAATGTATCTGTTGGCTCATCCATTATAATAATCTTTGCATCTAAAGATAAAGCTTTTGCAATTTCTACCATTTGTTGTTGTGCAATGGACAATTGACTTACTTGGGATACAGGATCTATATTTACATTTAACCTTTCAAACAGTTTCTTTGATTCTTCAATCATGGCCTTTTTATCCAATCTTCCTGAGGATAGCTTAAGTTCTCTGCCTAAGAAAATGTTTTCATATACCGTCAAATAAGGTATTAAATTCAATTCCTGATGTATTATTGCAATTCCTTTATCCATAGCATCCCTTGGGGTTATAATTTCAATTTTATTATTTTCAAGAATTATCTCTCCCTGATCCTTTTTATAAGCTCCTGATAATATCTTCATCAATGTACTTTTGCCAGCACCATTTTCCCCTAGTAATGCCATTACTTCTCCCTTGTATATATTAAAACTTACATCATCCAATGCTTTTACTCCTGGGAAACTTTTGGATATATTTTTCATCGACAATATAGGTTCACTCATAAACATCCTCCTATCCATTAAAATTTTCCACTTCATCTATTGTAGGAAGAGAACTTTGGGCTCCAATTTTTTGTATCGTTAAAGCTGCTGCTTTCTGTCCCATATCAATAGCTTTATCTATATTTTTATCCTTTATATAAGATGAAACAAATCCTCCAATAAAACTATCTCCTGCAGCAGTAGTGTCTACAGCCTCTACCTTATAAGCATCAAATATTTTATAGCCATCTTTATTCACATAACATACTCCCTTGGAACCTAATGTTACAATAATCTCTTTTACTCCTTTTTCTAAAAGTACATTAGCTGCATCTACTAAAGATTTTTTTGTATCTATATTCCTTTTAGCTATTCTTCCTAGTTCATGCTCATTGGGTATCAATATGTCTACATTTTCTATAATTTGTTCATCTAAATCATAAGCAGGTGCAGGATTTAATACAGTAATTTTTCCCAGACTTTTTGCAATTTTAAGACCTTCCTTTACAGTTTCAATGGGTATTTCCAATTGAAATACCACCACATCTCCTTTTTCCAAGACAGATATATGTCTATTTAAATAGTCCCCATCTACCTTCTGATTTGCTCCAGGAATAACCACTATATTATTGTTCCCTTTCTTATCTACATTGATTACAGCCACACCTGTAGAAGTATATTCTCTTTCAATATGCTCTATATTTACACCTGCATTTTTCATAGAATTAAGTAGCTTGTCCCCAAACTCATCATTCCCTACTTTTCCAAGAAATATTACTTCATTGCCAAGTTTAGCCATTGATACTCCTTGATTTGCACCTTTACCTCCTGGTATCTGTAATAATTCATTGCCTAAAACTGTCTCTCCAATATTAGGTATTTCATCAGTTCTAACCACTAAGTCCATATTAATACTTCCCACTACTACAATAGTTGAACTCATTAACAGCTCCTCCTTTCAACTAATTCCGTTTCAAGTACTATATTCCTATTTATATCTCTTTTCTCAATAATCGCCACCAACATATTAACTGCTTCTTCTCCCAACTTATATATAGGCTGTCTAATAGTAGTTAATGGCGGATCTATAAACTGAGCTATGGAGATATCATCAAATCCAATCACTTTAACCTTTTCTGGAACTTTTATTTTTTTCTCCTTTAATGCTTGTATAGCACCAATTGCAATTAAATCGTTTCCACAAAAAATTCCATCAATATTAGTCTTTTCCAATAAAGCCATTACACCATTATAGCCAGAATCTATGGTAAAGTTTTGTAAAAAAATTTTTCTATCATCTACATTTAATCCATGATCCTTTAAAGCTTTTATATATCCACTTAGACGCTCAGCAGAAGGTTTGTTTTTCTTCTCAGAGGATATAAATCCTATATCTTTACATCCTCTTTCTATAAGAAATTTAGTCGCCTTATAGGCTCCTTCCTCATTGTTTACAGTAATACGCCCTACTGACATATCTAATTCTATATCCCTGTCAACTAAAACCATAGGAGTTTTACATCTTTTTATAGCTTTATTCATACTATCTTCTGCTGCAGTCATTATTATCCCATCTACCATTTTTTCTTGGAGAACATTTAGATATTTTTCTTCTTTAACTTCCTTATTATCAGAATTGCATAATATAACTGAATAACCCTTTTTCTCAGCAGCATCCTCTACTCCCCTAGCCAGCTCAGAGAAAAACAAGTTCATCACATCAGGCACTATAATCCCTATGGTTTTAGTCCTTCTCATTTTTAAACTTTTTGCAATCCCATTGGGGATATAGCCTTCCCGTTCAACTATTTCTAACACTTTTTGACGTGTTGCCTCACTTATATATTGATCCTTACCATTTAATATTTTAGATACCGTTGCCGTTGAAACCCCTGCCATCTTGGCAATTTCTTTTATAGTAGCCAATTGACTCACCCTTTTTGAATGAAATTTATGTAGGTAAACGTTTACTCAGGTAATCGTTTACTTATAATTATATCATCTTTTATCAAAAAATCAATCGAATAAGAAAAACTGGGACAGGGGGTCAGACCCCTTGTCCCATGAAATTGGGACAGAAGGTCTGACCCCCTGTCCCACTAATACGTAGTGACTTTTTGGGTACACTTTGGTAGTATATGGGTACAATTAAAACTGTATTCATACAAAGGAGGCTTTACTTATGGAAAATGTAAAAGAATTACATGATAAGTTAATGGGTGGAGTTATTATGGATGTGGTAAATCCAGAACAAGCTAAAATCGCTGAAAATAGTGGTGCAGTGGCAGTAATGGCTTTAGAAAGAGTTCCAGCTGATATCAGAAAACATGGCGGAGTTGCTAGAATGTCTGATCCACAACTAATAGAAGACATATTAAATACTGTATCTATTCCTGTAATGGCAAAA
>JAKPAR010000135.1 GCA_029779375.1 Bacillota bacterium
ATATTAATATTGGCTTAGATTAAAATAATAAACGCAATGACAGTTCTTAAACTTTCCATTCATTTCTAAAAGTAAAGAATCTAATATACGAAAGGATTGATATAATGAAAAATCACAAAAAGAGGGATAATTTAACTGTTAATCATATATCTGAACCAAATAATATAATATCTTCATCCAAAAATTATGTTGGAAATGCAGATAAAGCTCCCTTTTGTGTTTATGCAGGAAAAAGGCATGCAGTTGGTTCAATTATAGAAAAAGAAGATGGCTCCAAATTAATTTGCACCGAAGATGGTTCATGGCAAAATATACAATAGTATAAAAATAAGGTTAATAATGATAAAAAGCTCTTATATTAGAGCCTTTTTGTTGAATTTTACTGATAAATTGTTGTATAATATATACGCTTAATGTACTATACTGATAAAAAGAAGGAATACAAATGTATAAGGTAATAGAATATGAAGACATTGATAAAAACATCATAGATGGGCCTTATTGTCTTATAGATGTTAGAAGCCCCAGTGAGTATAAACTATATACAATACCAAATTCAATTAATATTCCCATTTTAGATGACCAAGAAAGGAAAATAGTTGGCACAACCTATGTTCAAGAAGGCCCTGAAAAGGCAATAAGATTGGGGATGAAAATAGTATCAAAAAAACTTCCAGATATATACGACAAGGTTGTAGAGCTAAATAAGGAATATAAGAAACTAATATTCTTTTGTGCAAGGGGTGGATTTAGAAGCAAACCCTTAGTAGCACTTTTAAGTAGCCTTGGTATAAGTGCAATAAAGCTTTCAGGGGGATACAAAAAGTACAGAAAATATATTATCAAAGTACTTCCTGAAATAGTAAAAGAAATAAAGTTTGTTGTACTATATGGAAATACCGGAGTAGGCAAAACAGAACTGTTATACTTCCTCAAGAAAGAAGGAATGGATGTACTTGATTTAGAAGCTTGTGCAAACCACAGAGGTTCATTTTTTGGAAGTGTTGGTCT
>JAKPAR010000152.1 GCA_029779375.1 Bacillota bacterium
TGGCATCTTTTTTATCTTCAAGCCAAAAGCTATATTGTCAAATACATCCATATGGGGGAATAAGGCATATTTCTGAAAAACAGTATTTATTTGTCTCTCATAGGGAGGTAGATTAGTAATATCCTTTCCCTCAAAGATTACTCGCCCTTCCGTAGGCTGCTCAAATCCTCCAATTATCCTAAGGGTAGTAGTCTTTCCACAACCGCTTGGCCCTAATAATGTTAAAAACTCATTTTTTCTAATATATAGATTAATATCATTTAGAACTTGAACTCCATTGTACTCCTTTGATATGTTTTTTAGGTCGATAGCATTTGCTTTTTCCACATCACAACCCCCCTTAAATACTTATTAAAAACTTGGTGGTGCACTCACCCATATAACCCTAGCTATTGTCTTTCCTGCATTGGAAATATAATGGTTAGCATTAGCTTTAAAATAAAAACTTTCTCCCTTTCTAACCTTCTGCTTCTCGTTTCCAAAATGAATAAAAATACTGCCATTTATTACATATCCAAATTCCTCGCCTTCATGAGGAGAATCTTCCTTAGTCCTTCCTCCAGGCTCAATCTCAATGAAAATAGGCTCCATTATATTCTTTTGTGCATTGGGAACAACCCATCTTAGATTATAGTTTAAATCTTCATTTTCCGTAACAAAGGCATCCTCCTTGGTAAACACTATCTGTTCATCTTCAATTTCATTAAAAAAATCCTTTAAATTTGTTCCTAACCCATCTAATATATCTACTAAAGTAGCAATTGAAGGTGAAGTTAAGTCCCTCTCCACTTGAGATATAAAACCTTTAGTTAGTTCACATCTATCTGCTAACTCTTCTTGAGTCAAAGAGTTTTTGATTCTCAGACGCCTTATTTTCTCACCAATTTTCACATTTATCCTCCTAACAATGATTTATATTGTACTAAACTGTATGTTTATCATTACTAAACTTTCTTTTTTAACTATATCATTATAATAAATATCTATATAAAAAGTCAATATTTTTTAAACAATTTTATAATTTTTATACTAGTATTTAAACTATATAGGGCTAAAACTCTTCCCATACATACTAGACTTTCAGCACCAAGTTGCTCCCATGTCGGAAAACAATAAAAAAAGCTGGGTACCCAGCTTTTTTATAATAATTATTTACTTGCAGCTTTTGCCTTCTTTTTCTCTTTCTTCTCTAAATGTTTATCCCACAATTCATCTGCTACAGGAGCCCATTTTTCAGCAACAGGTTCAGTCTTAGCAGTCAAATCTCTTACATCTTCTCTATCTATTGGTTGAGTAGAATAAGCTCCTGAAA
>JAKPAR010000176.1 GCA_029779375.1 Bacillota bacterium
ATGACTATATCAAAAGACTTGGCAATATCTCCTATTTCATCTTTTCTATTTAATAGTTTTTCATCTATATCTTTTGACAAATCTAAATCTGCTATGTTCTTAGCTCTATTTGCTACTGAGATTAAAGGCTTTGTTATGCTTTTGCTAAATAGTATAGAGAACAATATTCCTACAAGTATAGCAGCTATAGTAGTTGTGAACATTGATTTTTTTAAAGAATTTAATTGAGAAAGCATTTCAGCTTCAGGAACATTTACAGCTATGGACCAATTGTTTTTGCCAATAGGAGCATAAGCTACTAACCTTTTTTCACCCTTATATGTATAGGTTCCAACACCAGTCTTACCTTTTGTTGCCTTTTCAACAAGTTCTGCATACTCTTTTAGAGAACTATTGTTTTTAGCATTTGAAAGATTTAATTCTCCACTTTCCACCAATGTCTTGTCTGGATGGTAGAGAATTTCTCCATTTTTATTAAAAAGTATAGCATGACCTGTTTTCCCTACTTCTATATCTTCAAGTATTTTGTAAAAACTTTTTGCTTCCTCATATCCAACCAATATGCCTACAATTTTATTGTTGTCTTTTAGAGGTACAGCTATAGCTACTTGCATTACTCCTCTTGTCTTGCTAATTAAAGGATCTGAAATATTTGATTGTCCATTTTTAGCTAAAGAAAAATAATTTCTATCACTAATATTGACTGTTTTTCCATCAGCAAAAGTCAAATTTCCATCTAAATCAACTATTGCAATATCAAACAAGTCTAAATTACGTTTTTCAGTTCTTAGTGCAATAGCTTTTTCATTCCATGGTACTTTTGGATCATAAATTTCTTTTATTCTACTTGCATTTTCTAAATCTGAAATAAGTTTTTCCATTCTTTCATTGATAAGCTTTGCTGAATCTTGTGCATTGTCTTTAAGGCTATTATATGTCATTTGGGTTATGTTTTTTTTGCTTATACCAAAAGATGCATAGCCTAGTGCCATGCAAAGTACAAGAATTAAAGCTGTGATGGAAATTAAAAGAACAAAACCTATACTTTTTTTTCTCTTGTCCACAATAAACCCTCCTCGTTAAAATATACTGAAAATAAGATATATACTATAAATATATAAAAAATACTTTACCACATTTAAATATATAATATTTATAGAGATAGTGCAAATTTTCGAAGAAAAATTTAATATATTGTAGTATAATGTTAATACATATATATTTGAAAATATAAGTTTGGGAGGAAAAAACATGGATAAAGTACAAAAAAATTCTATTGGTAGGGAAATGCGAATAATTCTATTCTTTAGGGTATATTTATATTAAGGGAGGTGTTTTTATGAAAAGGGTTCTTTTAGTGGTGCTAGGATTTGTGATTTTCTTGACTATTGGTCTTGGCGTATATGCTCAAGAAGTGGAACCCATTGGGAAGAAAGAATTTTTAGTTTCTTTTAGCACTTTGTTGAACCAATATGGATATTCCAAAGTGGAAGAAGATTCAAAAGAAGATTTAACCAGAAGCGAAATGGCTAAAATAGTTGGTAAAATTCTTATAAATGAGAAGATAGTTGACTTTAAAGGAAATACCCTTCCATTTAAAGACATATCAACTCTCAAAGAAGACGAAAAAATGTATATAGGTGTACTTTATGAAAACAATATATTGAAAGGGAGAAATCTAAATACCTT
>JAKPAR010000183.1 GCA_029779375.1 Bacillota bacterium
GGAAAGTTTTATGAAACATTTAGAATATATTTTAGAGTTGGCAGGAGAGGACCATGTAGGATTGGGATTTGATTTTAATGAGTATTTAGGTTCTAAAGGGACAAAAGATTTAGAGGATTGTACTAAAATTCCAATAGTGACAAAAGAACTTCTAAACAGAGGTTATAGTGAATCTACTATAAGAAAGGTATTGGGAGAAAATTTTGTGAGAGTGCTTAAAAATATTTTGCCATTATAGAATATAAAGGCGGGTATATTTAAAGTTCAATGAGGGGGATAAAATTGAGAAGAAAAATTTCCATGCTTTTAATATTTATTTTACTGTTTTCTACTATTCCTGTAAAAGCGGAAGATAATGGCGAGAAAGATGAAACAATCATATCTATGGCAGGAGATGTTTTGTTTGATGGAGGCATTAGAAAATATCACAATCAATATGGAATAGGATATCCTTGGGAAAAGGTAAAAGCATATTTTATAGAAGATGATTTGACAATAGTAAATTTAGAAACCAGTATTACCAATAGAGGAAAAAAGTGGCCAAACAAGCAGTACAATTTTAGATCCAGTCCTATGACATCAAAGGCGATGAAAGAATCAGGAATAGATGTGGTGACTCTTGCAAACAATCATGTGCTAGATTACGGATATGATGGATTTATGGATACATTAGACAATTTAGATAAATATGAAATTAAATATACAGGAGCTGGAAGAAATAAAAGTGAAGCAATGAAGGGAATTATAGTTGAGGAGAATGGAATTAAAATTGGAATTGTGGCTTATTCAAGAGTTATCCCAGATCCAAAGTGGTATGCAAATGATAAAAGACCTGGGGTTCTTAGTGGATATGATATTTATGTAGATGAAGTGTGTAAAAAGATTCAAGAGATGAAGAAAAATGCAGACATAGTAGTTCTTTCTATTCACTGGGGAGTTGAAAGAAGTACTACTCCAAGAGTACAAGAGATAAAGTTTGCTAAAAGAGCGATAGACAGTGGAGCAGATATTGTCATGGGTCATCATCCTCATGTTCTTCAAGGGATAGAGGTTTATAGGGGGAAACCTATTTTTTATAGTTTGGGAAATTTTGTTTTCAATTCAACAAGTGAATTAAGCAAGAAGACCATGATTGGGCAAATAGTCATAAAGAATAAGAAAATAGAAAGAGTAAATATCATACCATGTAAAATAGCCAATTCAAGACCTATACCTTTAGAGGGCAAAGAAAAAGCAGAAGCTATATCCTATATAAATGGTTTATCTAAAGGTTTTAATACCAAGATAGAAAAAGAAGGATTCATAGATATAAAGTAGAATTTGTGATATTTATCAATAGTTTATGAAAAAAGGAAATGAATGGGGGTACTTTTATGTATGGTTTAATTCTTGAAGGTGGAGGAGCCAAAGGAGCATATCATATAGGAGCATATAAAGCTATAATGGATATGGGGATTGAAATTGGTGGAATAGCAGGTACTTCTGTTGGAGCACTGAATGGAGCTATGCTAGTTCAAGGTGAGTATGAGAAAGCTTATGAACTTTGGTACAATATGACTTATTCAAGGGTTATAGAAGCTAATGATGAGGAAATAGAAAAAATAAAAAAGGGAAAGATGAGTAGAAGTGATATAAAAAATTTAGCAGGAGCTATTAAGGGAATCATAAGTGATGGAGGATTAGATATAACTCCCTTGAGAAATTTGCTGGAAGAAGTAATAGATGAAGAAAAAATTAGAAATTCAGGGAAGGATTTTGGTATAGTCACAGTATCACTTTCAGATTTAAAACCTGTGGAAATATGTATTGAAGATATACCTAAAGGAATGCTTGTAGATTATTTAATTGCCAGTGCATATTTTCCTGTATTTAAAAAAGAAAAGATAGACGGGAAAAAATATATAGACGGCGGAGTTTACAACAATCTTCCTATAAATTTGCTTTCGGATAAAGGATATAAAGATTTAATTGCTGTAAGGACTTATGGTGTAGGCAGAACTAAAAAATTTGACAATAAAGATTTAAATATTATATATATTTCACCCAATGAGGATTTAGGAAAGACCTTAGATTTTGATAGTGAAATAGCTAGAAGAGATTTGCAACTTGGATATTATGACGGAATAAAGGCTTTGAGAAAACTTAAGGGCTATAAATATTATATTGAGCCTAAGATGGACGAAGACTACTTTTTAAATACTCTATTAGATTTAGGTGAACACAAAATTTTAGAGATAGGACAAGTTCTTGGTATAGAAGATGTACCTTATAGAAGGGCTTTGTTTGAGTTTATAATTCCAAAGATAAGTGAAATTTTAGGGACAAATAAAGAAAATGATTATGAAGATATTGTCATAAGATTTCTCGAAATATTGGCAGAAAAATATGATATAGAAAAATTTAAGATATATTCTTATGATGAATTTTTAGATATTGTTAAGGAACAACATGAAGAAAGAGAAATAGAAGAAGACAGTGGAGGAATATTGGCTAAAGTTGTAAGAAAAGTAGATTTTCTTTCTGCATTGAACAAAGAGGAAACAATTTTAAATGTTGCCGATATCATATTTTAGAGCTTGGGAATGAATTTATTTGACATAAAATAAATAAGAATGATATTATTAAATAGAAAATAGAATAGTGGTTTAGGTGCCCTATGGGTTAAAAGGGAAAGTGGTGAAATTCCACTACAGCCCCCGCTACTGTAAATGGTGACGAATTCCATATCCACTGGCTTTGCTGGGAAGGAGGAAAGAGGATTTAGCCATGAGTCAGGAAACCTGCCTGAACTAAAAGCATTCTTTCGGAGGGAAAGGTAGTGTTTTTTGTTGATTTGTAGGCAAGAGAACTTCGAGGAGGTTCTCTTTTTTTTGGAGGTGAGAAAGTGACAAGTATTATGGTACAAGGTACTACTTCTTCTGCAGGAAAGAGTATGCTTTGCACAGCACTGTGTAGGATATTTGTAGAAGATGGATTTACTGTATTTCCATTTAAATCTCAAAATATGTCATCTAAGTCGTACATCCTTGAAGATGGGCGTGAAATAAGTACAGCACAAGCACTTCAAGCTGTTGCTGCTAGACTTAAGCCAGATTCAAGAATGAATCCTATTCTTTTGAAGCCTACTGGAGACAGAACTAGTCAAGTTTTTATAGATGGCGAAAATAAATATACTATGGATGCGGTAGAATATTTTAAATTTAAAAGTAGCTTAAAGCCTATGATATTAGAGACATTTAAGGAAATTGAGAGTACTTACGATATAGTAGTGATAGAAGGGGCAGGAAGTCCAGCAGAGATAAATTTGAAGGAAAATGATATTGTGAATATGGGCATGGCTGAAATGGCAAATTCTCCGGTATTGTTGATAGCTGATATAGATAGAGGCGGGGTATTTGCATCTCTTTATGGAACAGTAATGCTTTTAGAAGAAGAAGAAAGAAAGAGAATAAAAGGACTTGTCATAAATAAGTTTAGAGGAGATATATCTCTTTTACAATCTGGCATAGACATGATAGAAAAGCTAACTCATATTCCTGTAGTTGGAACTATTCCTTATGTTCATTTGGAACTGGAAGATGAAGATAGTCTTTTAGATTATGAAAAGAATTGCAATAGCAAAGAACAAAGGGAATGGGAAAAGGAAGAAGAGATATCTAAATTTGCAAAGGTAGTTAGAGAAAATATAAATATGGAGTATATTTACTCTGTTTTGAAGAAATAGGTGAATTATGTGATGGATATTGTATTGGCAGTTTTTTTGGATTTGCTTATAGGAGATCCCTATAGTTTTCCTCATCCAGTGAAATATATGGGGAAGCTTATTTCAGTTGAAGACAATTTGCAAAGAAAGATTTTTAAAACTAAAAGAGGACTTAAAATAGGCGGATTTATAATAGCTTTTTTGAATATTTTTATAGCCTATTTTGTTCCATATTTACTTCTTAAAAGTGTAAAAAAACATGAACTTATTTATCATATAGTCAATGTATATCTTATATATACTTGTATTGCTGCTAGATGCCTTCACAAAGAAGCTATGAAAGTATATAAAGGATTTGAAAATGGAATAGAAGAGGCTAGGTTGAGGCTTTCCTATATAGTGGGAAGGGATACTGAGAACTTGACTGAATCTGAAATAGTAAGAGCAGATGTAGAAACAGTAGCAGAAAATACTTCTGATGGTGTCATTGCACCTATATTTTATATCTTACTTTTTGGAGCACCTGGTGGAATGATGTATAAAATGATAAACACTATGGATTCTATGCTTGGGTATATGAATGAAAAATATATAGATTTAGGCTATTTTCCAGCAAGAGTAGATGATGTATTCAATTTTATTCCAGCAAGGATTTCGGGAATTTTGATGTGCATATCTTCTATGTTTAAATATGATGTAAAAAATGGATTTAAAATAATGTTTAGAGATAGAAAAAATCATAAAAGTCCTAATTCTGCTTATCCAGAAGGTGCTGTAGCAGGACTTTTGAATATACAGCTTGGTGGAAATAGCTATTATTTTGGGAAGATAGTAGAAAAGCCTACTATTGGAGATGATAATAGACTATTAGAAAAAGATGATATAAAAAGAACTATTGAAATAATGTATAGAGCTGAAATGCTTTTGATTTTTATTTATATTTGCATTGTTCTTTTAGGAAAGTAGGTGATTTTATGGAACATGGTGGAGATTTGATTTCTTATAGCGATTTTTATGATGGAGAACTTATAGATTTTTCTAGCAATATAAATCCATTAGGGCCTCCTTGTGGATTGTATGAAATTCTTTCGAATTCCCTCCATACTTTGACAATTTATCCAGATATAAAGTATAGACATCTTAAACAGCATATTGCTGATTATTTAAAATGTAAAGTTGAAAATGTGGTGGTTGGCAATGGGGCTGTTGAAATAATAGATAATTTTATACAGCTATTTGATAGAGTTGTAGTATTTGTACCTTCTTTTATTGAATATGAAAAACGAGGGAAAATACATGAAAAAGAAGTTTTAAAACTAAATTATACAGAAGATTTCAAGATAGATTTAAATCTTTTAGAAACTAATATAAAACATGGAGATGTGCTTATTCTAGGAAATCCTAACAATCCTACAGGGTTAAGAATTGAAAGAGAAGTATTGTTAAGTATATATAAAATAGTTAAAAAGAAAGATGGGTTTTTACTTTTAGATGAAGCATTTTATGAATTTTGTCCTGAAGATTATGATAGCATAGATATATTTAAGGATTATGATTTTGAAAATGTAGGGATCATAAGGGCAGCAACTAAATTTTTTGCCCTTCCAGGAATTCGTTTGGGATATGGATGTACTTCGATAGATATGAAAAAAGCATATGAAATTGTAGAATTGCCTTGGTGTGTAAATTCTTTAGCAGAAATAGCTGGAAGCTATATTTTTAGTTGCAAAGATTATATGGAAAAAAGCAAGTCTTATATAGAAAATGAAAGAAGATTTATATTTGAAGAGCTTTCAAAAATAGATGGATTAAAGCCCTATGACACCGATACCAATTATATGCTTATTAAATTGCTTAAGTGGAATGAAGAATATGTATTTAATTATTTTCTTAAAGAAGGTATGGTTATAAGAAAGTGTTCTAGTTTTCAAGGACTTGATACTAGCTATGTTCGAATAGCTATAAAAAGAAGAGAAGACAATCTAAAACTCATTGAGACTTTTAGAAATTTGGAGAGGATGTAAAATGAAGAGTATCATGATTTCGGCTCCTTCTAGTGGAAGCGGGAAGACTACAATTACATTGGGAATTGTAAGGGCCCTTAAAAAAAGAGGATTAAATGTATGCTGCTATAAGACAGGTCCAGATTATATAGATAAGAAATTTTTAGAATTGGCTTCTGGACTGGATGCGGGGAATTTAGATATTCATCTTATGGGAATGGATGGAATAGAGGATTCTTTTTCTATGGGGAAGGGAGAAATTGCAGTAGTAGAAGGTGCTATGGGATATTTTGATGGAATTTACAATACTTTCGAAAATTCATCTTATGATATTTCAAGAAAGCTTAAAATAAATACAATACTTGTATATACTCCAAAAGGAGAAATGTTTTCAGCTATACCCAAGATAAAGGGCATGGTAGATTTTAAATATTCAAATATAGTTGGAGTTATTTTAAATAAAGTCAGAAAAGATATATATGTATTGATGAAAGAACAAATTGAAAAATATATAGGCATAAAAGTATTAGGTTTTGTAGAAGAGGATAAGGAATTGGAAATAAAGAGTAGGCATCTAGGACTTGTCCAAGGTGAAGAAATAGAAAATATTGATGAGCTCATAGAAAGAGCTTCTGTACAAATAGAAAACAATGTAAATTTAGATAGTTTGATAGATAGTATGAGTGAAGTAGTGACAAAAGAATACACATATCCAGCAAAAAGAGATGTAGTGGTGGGCATAGCTTATGACAGAGCTTTTTCTTTTTATTATAGAGAAAATTTAAATTTATTTGAAAACACTACAAATGTTGTTTATTTTTCTCCTATGAAGGATAAGCAAATTCCTAAATGCGATCTTTTATATTTAGGAGGAGGATATCCTGAAGTTTTCAGTGAATTTCTCTCAAAAAATACAGAGATGAGAAAATCAATAAAAAGATTTGCTGAAAATGGAGGACATATTTATGCAGAATGTGGAGGATTTATGTATTTGATGAGTGCTATAGAAGACCATGAAATGTGTGGCGTATTTAATGGAACGAGTAAAATGACTGACAAGTTGCAAAGATTTGGCTATATAGATATAGAATTAATGAAGGATTGTATTTTAGGGGAAAAAGGTGATATTCTGACTGGTCATGAATTTCACAAATCTATGACCCAAATAGATGGAGAAGAAATCTATAGTATAACCAAACCTATGAGTGATAAAAGGTGGAATTGTGGATATATGTATAAAAATGTGTTGGCGGGGTATCCTCATATAAATTTTTTAGGAAATATGAAGGCATTTTTAAATTTGTTAGATATTGTTGAAAAGGAGAAATCAAAATGTATGTAAAGAAACCTATGGCAATAGAAAAAAAGAGCATGGAGATTATTGAGGAAGTTATGGGAGATACTTACTTTTCTGAAGAAGAAAAGTTGATTGTCAAAAGAATGATTCATACTACAGGAGATTTTGATTATAGAAAAATAGCAGTATTTCAAAATGATTTTTTAAATACTGCTGTTGAAGGAATAAAAGCTGGTGGAACTATATTCACTGACACCAAAATGGTAGCAGCAGGAATAAATAAAACAGCTCTTGCAAAGACTTCATGCCAATTGAAATATTTTATAGATGATAAAAAAGTAGTAGAACTTTCTAAAACATTGGGGACTACTAGATCGGCTTGTGCAATAGATGCAGCGGTATCTGAGGGGATAGATATGTTTGTTATAGGCAATGCACCTACAGCTATTTTTAGGCTTCTTGAATTGATAGATGAAGGAAAGGTAAATCCAAAATTTGTTGTGGGGGTTCCGGTTGGCTTTGTAGGAGCAGCTGAATCAAAAGAAAGTTTAAGAAAATATGCTATACCTTCTATATCAACAGTTGGAACTAAAGGTGGGAGCAATGTAGCAGCATCTATTATGAATGCAATATTATATATGGTGGTAGGAAGATGAATGAAGAACTATATGTAATAAAAGAAGGCAAAAAACTTAAGTGTGGCTATACAACTGGCAGTTGTGCTGCAGCAGCTGCTAAAGCGGCAGCTAAATTGCTTAAAGGTGAAAGAGTTTCTTTTATAGAGATAAATACTCCTGCTAAAATCAAATTGAAACTTGAAGTTAAAAATCAATATATAGATGGAGAGTGGGCTCATTCTACTATTATAAAAGATGGTGGAGATGATCCAGATGTGACAGATGGCATGGAAATATGTGCAAAGGTAAGGAAAAGAAATGATGGACAAGTTTTCATAGATGGAGGAGAGGGAATAGGCAGAATATGTAGAAAAGGACTGTTTGGAGAGGTGGGGGATGCAGCTATAAATCCTGTGCCTAGAATGATGATAGAAAAGGAGATAAAAGAAATTTCAAATTGCGGATATGATGTAATTGTATATGCTCCTATGGGAAAAGAAATTGCCAAGAAAACTTACAATAAAAACATAGGAATAGAAGGAGGTATTTCTATAATTGGAACTAAAGGTATAGTATATCCTATGTCAGAAGATGCTCTCATAAAGACTATATATTTAGAAGTTGATACAGTGGGTGAAAATATAGGAAAAGAAAATATAATACTTGTACCAGGAAACTATGGAGAAAAAATTGCGGATACATTGAATTTACAAGGAGGGAAAGTAAAAATTTCAAACTATATAGGAGACAGTATATTGTATGTCTATAATAGCGAATTTAAGTCTATGACCCTCGTTGGGCATATTGGAAAATTTTCAAAATTATCAATAGGAGTATTTAATACTCACAGCAGAGTGTGTGATGGAAGAATTGAAGCTTTTATATACTATTTAGCACTGAAGGGTGCTCCTATGGATATTATAGAAAAAGTAAAGGCTGCTATGACGGCTGAAGAAGCCTTAAATATATGTATAGACAATGGATACGGCAAAATAGTCTATGATATGGAAAGAGGTTGTGAAGAAAGGATAAAAGTGTATTTGAAAGATAAAGATTATCCTGTGAAGGTGATTATATATTCTATGGAAAGAGGTGCATTTATTTGCTCACAGTAGCTGGTATAGGACCTGGAAATACTAAATATTTAACAGTTCAAGTATTGGAAGCTATAAAATCAGCGGAATGTATTGTAGCTTTTGGGAGAGCAGGAGAGTCAATAAAAGATTTGAGAAGCGATTATATAAAAGTTAAAAATATAGATGAAGTGTATAGATATTCTTTGAGGAAGGAAAATATCTTGATTCTTGCATCTGGGGATCCGTGTTTTTATGGTATACTAGAGTATTTGAAAAATAAAGGTATAGTAGTAGATGAAGTTCTTTCTGGATTGTCTTCTTTTCAATATATGATGGGAAAGCTTAAGAAAAGTTGGCACAATTCTAGATTTTTATCTCTTCATGGGAGAGAAGAAAGCCTAGAATCAGTACTTGATACTCCTATGACTATTATACTTACAGATAGCATAAATACACCAAAGACTATATCAAAAAAATTGCATGAATTGAGTATGAGGGGGACTATGTATATAGGATACAATTTGTCCTATGAAGATGAATGCATATTGAAAATAAATATAGGAGAAGAAATAGAAGATATCTCTTCTTTGGCAGTGGTGGTGGTGGAAAATGAAATGGATTAGAGATGAAGAATTTATCAGGGGAAATATTCCTATGACTAAATTTAATATTAGGACACTTGCTATTGCCTATTTAGCTATTGAAAAAGGAGATAGACTATTAGATATTGGAGCTGGAACAGGTAGCATATCTATAGAAGCAGCATTGCAAGGTGCAAATGTCTGGGCTATTGAAAAGGAGAAAGAAGGAATAGATATTATAACTAAAAATAGTATTAAATTTAATGTGAAGTTAAATCTAATAGAGGGACAAGCTCCAGAGGCTTTACCAGATATTGAGATAAACAAATGTTTTATAGGTGGCAGTGGAGGGAAATTTAATGAAATATTTAAGTATTTAGAAGCTCATCTAGAAACAGGCGGTATTGTCTGTGGAAATTTTATTAGACTACAAAATTTAAACAATTGTATTCAATGTTTAGAAGAATATAAATATGAAAATATAGAAGTACAGTTAATTCAATCTTCTTATATGGATAAAATTGGACTTATGAAGGGACAAAATCCAATATTTATAGTTAAGGGAGTGAAAATATGAAAAAATTATATGGAATAGGAACAGGTCCAGGCGATAAAGAGTTGTTGACATTAAAAGCAGTAAAAGAAATAGAATTGGCCAGTGTAATTTTTGCACCAAATAATAAGGGGAAAAACATGGCTTTGGATACAGTAGAGGATTTTATTCATGGGAAAAAGATAGTACTGTTGGACTTTTCTATGGGGAAGGTAGGAAAAGAAGATTATATAAATGCAGCAGAGATTATATACAATGAAATCCCAGAAGAAGGTACTGGGGCTTATTTAACTATAGGGGATTCTATGATATATAGTACCTTTATTTATATCATGAAAGAATTGGAGAAAAAGAATATTCAAGTAGAAATCATTCCTGGCATACCTTCTTTTGTAGCAGGAGCAGCAAAGTCCAAGACTCCTTTAATTTTAAAAGGAGAAAGTTTTTTACTTTGTGATGAATTTAATGAAGAAGTATTAGATAAAATAGATTCTATTTGTGTATTAAAGACATTAGAGAATAAAAAAGAAATTCTAAATAATTTAGAAAATAAAGATTATGTCTATAGATATATGAAAAGAGTTACATTGGAAAATGAAGAAATACTTGTAGATAGAGACCAGATACTTAAAGACAGAGATTATATATCGTTTATTTTTGGAAGGAGGGAAAGAAATGATTAGTTTTGTTGGTGCAGGTCCAGGAGATGTAGACCTTATAACAGTCAAAGGCAGAAGACTTTTAGAACAAGCAGATATTGTTATTTATGCTGGGAGTTTAGTGTCTAAGGCACATTTAGACTATTGCAAAGATAAATGTAAATTTTATAATAGTGCTTATATGACTTTGGAGGAAGTTGTAAAAATAATGGTAGAAGGCGAAGAAAAGGGCCTTAAAGTTGTGAGACTTCATACAGGGGATCCTACTATATATGGAGCAATAAAAGAACAGATGGACCTTCTTGATAAAAAAGATATCCAGTATGAGGTTATTCCAGGAGTTAGTTCTTTTACTGCAGCTTGTTCAGCTATAAAAAGTGAATTTACACTTCCAAGTTTAAGTCAAACTGTTATACTTACTCGAATAGAAGGAAGAACCAGTGTACCAGAAAGTGAAGATTTAGAAAAATTAGCTTCTTATGAGGCTTCTATGGCAATATTTCTTTCTGTTCAGAATATAGAAAATGTAGTTGAAAAGTTGAGAAAAGGATATAAAAGAGGAGATGTACCTATTGCAGTAGTATACAAAGCTACTTGGGAAGATGAAAAAATCCTTATAGGGACTTTAGATGATATTGTGGACAAAGTAAAAAAAGAAGGCATAAATAAAACTGCACAAATATTGGTGGGAGATTTTATAGATGGGTCTTATGAAAGATCTAAATTGTATGATCCAAATTTTACTCATGAGTACAGGGAGGCAAAAAATTGAAAGTAGCATGTCTATCTTTTACAGATAAAGGTAGAGATATAGGACGCAAATTAGAGAAATATGGAGATAAGAAAGATTTTTTGGAAATTTGTCACTATGAAAATTCAGAAGTTGAGGGCGGAATAAAATCTATATTTGAAAAGATAGTTAAGGAATATGAAGGCATAGTATTTATTTCAGCTACGGGTATAGCAGTACGAATGATTTCTCCGTATATAATAGATAAGACTGTAGATCCAGCTGTGGTAGTTGTTGATGACTTGGGAAGGTATTCGATAAGCTTATTGTCAGGACACATAGGTGGAGGAAATAGATTGTGTGAAATTGTAGGGGAAATACTGGGGGCAAAGCCAATCATAACTACTGCTTCTGATGGGAGAAATATAGAGGCGGTAGATATATTTGATATGAGAAAAGGTTATGTTATGGAGAATATGGAAGAGGTAAAGAAGATAACTAGTATGATGGTTAATGATAAAAGGATAGGGTATTTTTCTGAAATGGAAGGCCATATAAAATATGACAATTTGGTTTTTATTTATGGATTAGAAAATATAAAAGAATATGAAGACAAGTTAGATGGAGTATTGTGTATAAGTTCTATAAAACAAATAGATATCAATATACCTCATGTAATATTGAGACCTAAAAATTTAAATATAGGAGTAGGTTGTAAAAAAGGTACTAGTGGAAAAGAAATAATAAATGCTATATTAGATGTGCTTGATAAAAACAATTTTTCATCTAATTCTATAAAGTCTATAAATACTATTGAAATAAAAAGTGATGAATTAGGTATTTTAGAAGCTGCAAGTTATTTTAAATGCCCTAGGAATATTTATACTATAGAAGAAATAAAAATGGTGGAAGAAAAATTTGAAAAAAGCGATTTTGTTAAAAGAAATGTTGGAGTTTATTGTGTCAGTGAACCTTGTGCATATCTATCGGGAGGAGAGATAGTAGTAGGAAAGACTAAATACAATGGTATAACTGTGGCAGTTTCAAAGGAGATGATTTAGTATGTCTAAACTTTATGTAGTGGGGATAGGGCCAGGCGGAAGAGAAAATATGACAATTAGAGCAGTAGAGACTATAAAAAGATGTTCAGTAATAGTAGGATATACTTCTTATATTGAATATTTAGGAGATTTAAAAGAAGGAAAGGAAATTTATTCAACAGGAATGAGGGGAGAAATTGAAAGATGTAATATGGCCATAAAAAAAGTCAAAGAAGGGAAAGATACTGCCATCATAAGTACTGGAGATTCAGGTCTCTATGGTATGGCAGGGCCTATTTTGGAATTGGCAGAAGGAATAGAAGTAGAAATAATCCCTGGAATAGTAGCAGCTTTTTCAGCTGCTAGCGAATTGGGTTCTCCTATTATGCATGATTATTGTTCTATTAGTTTGAGTGACTTGATGACTTCTTGGGATATAATAGAAAAGAGAATAGAATATGCATCTTGTGGAGATTTTGTTATAACAATTTACAATCCCAAGAGTAAAACTAGGACTGATCATTTAAAAAAAGCTGTGGATATAATGCTTAAATATAAAGCACAAAAGACACCTGTGGGAATAGTTAAAAATTCGGGAAGGGCCAATACGGAAAAATATATTACTACTTTAGATGATATAGACTATGATATTATAGATATGATGTGTGTTTTAATAATTGGAAATAGCAATACATATATAAAAGATGACTTCATTATAACTCCTAGGGGGTATGAAATTTGATATGGATAATAGGGGGAACTAGTGAAGCAAGTACTCTTTCTCGAAAGATAGAAGATATAGATGATTTTGTCATAACTAGTGCTACTGAAAGTGAAGAGGAATTTATAGATTTGGACAAGCTAATTGTTGGGAGAATGGGATTAGAAGATATGTTAAATTTTGTTGAAGAGAAGAATATAAGTCTTATAGTTGATTTATCTCATCCCTATGCCAAAATTGTAAGTGAAAATGCCAGGAAAGTATCTAAAATAAAAGATATTATGTATATAAGATATGTAAGAAAAAAATCGGAAATTCCTTCGGATGCTATATATTTAAAAACTTATGAAGAATGTATAGAATATCTAAAAAATATTTCTGGGACGGTATTTTTCACTACAGGTTCAAAGAATATAGGAGATTTTGAAAAAATAAAAAGGGATAATAGATTTATTTATAGGGTACTTCCTGCTAATAGTAGTATACAAGAATGCAAAAAGTGGAATGTAACAATGAAGGATATTGTAGCTATTTTAGGACCATTTTCTATAGATTTTAATAAATCAATGTTTAAAGAATACGATGTAGATTATGTAGTCATGAAAGATAGTGGAGAAGCAGGGGGAACATTAGAAAAGATACTTGCCTGTAGTGAGTTAAATATAGTGCCTATAGTCATAGGGAGAGAAAAAGAAGATGGAATTGATGATTTAGACGAAATTGAAAAAGTCATAAGAAATCACAAAAAGAAAGGAGAATAGCTGTGGAAAATTCATATAGGTTTTATAGAAATACTGCTTGTAGTTATTTCCCATGTCACAAGGTGAAAAATGAAGAGGATTTTAATTGTATGTTTTGCTACTGTCCTCTATATTTTTTGGAAGACTGTGGAGGGAATCATAGGGATTACAATGGTATAAAGGATTGTAGCAATTGTCTTATACCTCATTCACCCAATGGATATGACTATATCAACAACAAAATAATGGCTATAAATAGAGAAAAAATGAAGAACAATGATTCTTGCAAATAATTTTTGTATAATGTATAATGAATGTAAAATTTAAGTTATTTTTTGCTAAAGGGGAGTAGCTGCAAATATTTGCAAATAGAGTCAACATACTGGTAGAAATACCTGGTTCTATTTACTCTTACAAAAAAAGAGGAGCGAGACTTTTAGCTTAATGGGGAACAATACCTATTAAGCTAAAAGTTTTTTTTCTATGTAAATAAAAGGAGGAAAAACTGTGTTTAATGAACTGATGAGAAGTTTTTTACTTATTTTCGTGGCTGAAATGGGAGATAAAACTCAAATTTTAGCTATGACTTTTGCAACTCAATATAAAGTACGACAAGTGCTTTTAGGTGTTTTTTTAGGAGTATTTTTAAATCATGGTCTAGCTATAGTTCTTGGAAGATATATTTCAAAAATTGTTCCAATGAGTTTTATTCAAATAGTTGCAGGTTTACTTTTTGTAGTTTTTGGAATATTGGCATTAATTGATGAAGACGATGAAGAGCAAGGTAAAGATAAAAAGAACTTTGGCCCTGTGATGACTGTAGCCTTAGCATTTTTCGTTGGAGAATTGGGGGATAAAACTCAACTTACTGCTATGACACTGGCTACAGAAGGTTCTTATCCATTTTTCATACTTATGGGTACTACTTTGGGGATGATAGCTGTAAGTGGTATAGGGATTTTTATAGGAAGTAAAATAGGAGAAAAAATTCCAGATATTTTCATAAAACTCATTTCATCTCTTGTATTTATAACTTTTGGGACATTGAAACTTTTTCAGACAATACCAAGTAAGTATTTAACATCTTTAAACATTGGAATTTATTTTGGTATATTGTCATTATTGGCTATTATATTGATAAGAAAACTCATAGTGAAAAGGAAATCTGGAGAAAAATCAGCATTGAAGGAAGTGGCAGCAACTCTTTATATGCAGACGCAAGAATTAAATGAAGCGGTAAATAATATTTGTCTAGGTGAAGGAACTTGCGGTATTTGTATGAGGGATAAATGTATTATTGGATACACTAAAAAAATTCTTAGAGATGCAAGAGAAAATGAAGAATATTATATTGATGACGAGATTGTTTTTAATGTAAATGATAAAAAATTTGATATAGATAAAGTGGTAGAGGCATTGAGTTTAGTGATAGAAGATTATATAAGATATGGAGTAGATAAAGATGATAAATTTATTGTCAATAAAGTCAGAGTAGCACTAGAAAAAGTTGCTTTTGGAAATGAGTTATATTTTGATGGGAATATAGATAAATATATAAAAAATATTTATAGCCAAAATCAGTATATTGGAACAAAAATAGAAGAGAGTATTGTCAGATAAATTATTTAGTATGATAATATATATTTATGAAATGATAATATTTTTTGGAGGTCTAAAATGAAAAGAATGTCGAAGGTAGAGGAAAATAAGCAGCTTAAAGAAGAATCGCTTTATGCTGCTGCATATGAGTTATTCACAACTCAAGGTATTCACAATACGGCTATAAATGATATCGTAAAAAAAGCAGGTGTAGCTAAAGGTACTTTTTATCTGTATTTTAAAGACAAATATGATATATTAGATAAAATTGTTTTAAAAAAGAGCAGCCAAATATTGAGCCAAGCTATAAGTGAAACAAATAAGGAACAATTTGAAAAATTTGAAGATAAACTTCTTTATTTTATAGACTACATAATTGAGTATTTAAAAGAAAACAAATTGCTTTTAAAGATTATATATAAAAATCTTTCATGGGGAATAATAAAAAAAGCCTATAAAGATTATGAAGAAATAAATGAAATATTTTACATGTTCGAAGAAGGACTTAAAGATTTTAATTATGAAGAAGAAGAGATAAAGAAATTGCTTTTTATAATTTTGGAATTGACAGGTTCAGTATGCTATAGTTGCATAATTTTAAACGAACCGGCCGATATAGATGAAATGAAACCAATTTTATTTTCTGCTATTAAAAAAATTATCATAAGATAAAGACCAGTAAAATTTGGCTAGTGGATACTAGGTAAATTTTGTGTATCTATTCATATCTAATGTTCTCATAAATTATGGCTATCTATCATAATTTCACCTCAAACAAAAAATAGTTAGAATTCTAACTGTTAGAATTCTAACTATAATTATAAGTACTATTTTAAATTAGCTAATATCAATCTGTAAATATTTGTGTCCAATAAGTTGTACCGCTTTTATCTGTAGCATAACCTATACCAATTTTGTTGAAGTTTGGATTCAATATATTTGCACGGTGTCCTTGAGAGTTCATCCATCCATTTACCACAGAAGAAGCACTGTAGTAGCCTTTGGCAATATTTTCTCCTGCAGTTTTGTATTTTATTCCAAAGCTTTTCATCATAGTGAAAGAATCTCCATAAGTAGGTGAAGTGTGGCTAAAATAATTTTTATCAGCCATATCTTGAGATTTAGTTCTAGCTACTTTTGAAAGTTCTTCACTGTAAGTAAAGGGAGCTAGTCCTTCTTTTTTTCTCTCTTCATTTATGAGTTTTAAGACTTCTAACTCCATTGCATTTGCTGTACTTGATACAGAAGTATTGGTATTAGTGTTAGTGTTGGTATTAGTGTTAGTATTGGTATTAGTGTTGGTATTAGTATTAGGTACAGCATATCTATTATAAGTATATTTATATGGTGAATAGGTTACATATTTATATAGGACATTTTGATTATTTATTTGATAACAGTTTGAGCAATTGGTATTTATGGTATATCTTATGGTTGTGGAACCTCCAGCACTAGCAAAGCTTGATGAAGAAAGCAGTAACAGAGATATAGTTGTCGACAATAGAGTTTTTTTCGCATTTCCTTTTTTCATTATTTATTACCTCCTTGGATTTTTGAGTGTAATACATAAAGATATTTGACTTTCCCCCTTCCTTTTTAAATTTGTTTATGAGTATATCATTAATGACTTTTCAGATAAACCCTTAATATGTGGGTATAGAGGGATATGAAGGAAATGGGCTATAAAAAATAAGAAGTTCTACAATTTTTGTAGAACTTCTTTAATATAAAAATTATAATCTTAGACTAATTTAACTTGATGATAAACTTTTTTGCCTTTTCTTATCATCAATTTATTGTCATCAAAGTCAGCTATTTCTATCTTTAGATTTGGATCATCTACTCTCCTATCGCCAATGTAGATTCCACCTTGCTTTATAAGTCTCCTACCTTCACTATTTGAACTAGTTAATCCCAATTTGGTCATTAAATCCAATATTCCCATGCCATCTTTAAAATTGGATTTGTCTATTTCAGTAGTAGGAATAGACCCTTCTTGGTTTCCACCTGCAAATAGTGCTTTGGCAGCTTTTTGTGCTTTTTGTGCTTCTTCTTCTCCATGAACGGTTTTGGTTACTTCATAAGCAAGAATTTCTTTAGCTCTGTTTATCTCTGCTCCTTCAAGGGATGACAATTTTTTTACTTCATCCATAGGAAGCATGGTAAGCATTGAAAGACATTTTTCTACATCTCTATCATCAATATTTCTCAAGTATTGATATAGTTCATAAGGTGAAGTTTTTTCACTATCTAGCCAAATGGTGCCAGATTCCGTTTTTCCCATTTTTTTGCCCTCAGCATTGGTTAAGAGCTTAAATGTCATAGCATATACTTTGTCATTTTCAATTCTTCTTACCAATTCATATCCACTTAATATATTGGACCATTGATCGCTTCCACCTATCTGAAGTTTACAATTGTAGTCTCTGTAAAGTTTTAGAAAGTCATAGGATTGCATGAGCATATAGCTAAATTCAAAATAAGTTAGTCCTTTTTCTAGTCTCTGTTTATAGCATTCGGCAGCAAGCATTCTATTGACTGAAAAATGTATACCAATTTCTCTTAAAAACTCAACATAGTTTAGATCTAAAAGCCAGTCTGCATTATTTACTACCAATGCCTTATCGTCACTGAAATCAATAAATTTTGAAAGTTGCTCTTTAAATCTAGTTGCATTGTAATCAATTTGTTCTTTTGTAAGCATTTTTCTCATATCTGATTTTCCACTTGGGTCTCCAATCAATGTTGTACCACCACCAAGTAGTGCAATAGGCTTATGTCCAGCTTCTTGCATATGTTTCATAACCATTATTTGAACAAAATGTCCTAAGGTCAAACTGTCTGCTGTAGCATCGAAGCCAATATAAAAGGTAACAGATTCCTTATTTAAAAGTTCATGTAGTTCATCTTCATAAGTAACTTGGTCAATATATCCTCTTTCTTTTAACAAGTCGAGTACATTATTCAAAACAAAAACCTCCTTTTTCTAAAATAAATAATATAAAAAAGGGTTC
>JAKPAR010000211.1 GCA_029779375.1 Bacillota bacterium
TTATTTGTTCATCTGTCAAATTTCTCTCATGATTGTATATAGCTTTGGCATTTGAATGAGAAGCAATAATAGGATTCTTAACTAAATCAATTATATCCCAAAATCCTTCCTCATTTAAATGTGAAACATCAACTATTATACCTAATCTCTCCATCTTCAATATAGCCTCTTTGCCCAATTCACTTAATCCACCACTTTCCGAAACACCTGCTGCAAAATAATTTCTCCAATTCCATGTAAGCATAGCACTTCTAAGACCTAATTCATAGAAAACATCAATCAATCCCAATTCATTGCTTATAGGTTCCATACCCTCCATTGACAATACCAAACCTATTTTATTTTTACTCATTGCCTCATCTAAATCTCTTTTAGTTCGTATGAGAATAGCTTCTTCAGTATTTCTAAGTTGTCTATACACCTCAGATATTTCAACCAATGCTTCCTTTAAAGAACCTTCAGGATGCAAATTTTCAAAAGTATTTACAAATACTAAATTTACACCTCCCTGTTTTAATAAAGGCAAATGTTTTGAAACAAGTATGTCTTCATTTCTTTTTCTACTCTTTTCCATCAACATATGAAGTAGAATATCTGAGTGAGCATCTACCACATAAGAATTCTTATGTAAATCCATATAATCCATTATTTCATCCCCTATTATATAAATTTATTAATACCATAAACATTGTACTATTTTTCTATAAAAAAGAAAACACCCTCAAGTAAAGGTGTTTTTACATACAAGCCACTCTATTTCTCCCACATTTTTTAGCCTCATACAGTGCCTTATCAGCTTCTATTATGACACTACTTATATCACTATTTTTACTAATTTCATCTATTTGAGATACCCCAATACTTATTGTAACTGATATATCAAAATTCCACACTCTAAAATTGTTGTTTTCAACTTGACTTCTAAGTCTTTCAGCTATTTTTTTCGCCGTATTCACGTCAGTATTTGGCAATAAGCATACAAATTCTTCTCCACCAAATCTAATTAGTATATCATCACTTCTAGTATTGTTTTTCATGATTTTAGAAATTTCTTTTAATATCATATCGCCTACACCATGACCATAAGTATCGTTTATACCTTTGAAATGATCGATATCCAGCATGAGTACAGATATATTATTTTTTAGACCTTGACATTTTAGAGAAATTTCCTCTATTTTTTCATCTATATATCTTCTATTGTAGAGTCCTGTGAGAAAATCAGTTTTAGACTCCATATCCTTAACTCTATAAAACCTTTGAAGTTCTTTATTAGCATTTTCAAGCTCCATTTTATTTATTTTTAATTCTTCATTTGATTGAATAAGTAAGTTTACCAGCCTGTAATTTTCTATTACTGTCAAACTTTGTCTTATAGCTATAAATACACCTGTAATCAAAAACCCTAAAAAAATGACATCCATTTTTTTTGCTTTTAAAATAGTCACTATAAGAAATATAACTATTCCTATATAAGCTGACAATATTACAGAAACATTTTCTCTTCTATATTTTCTCCTAGGAATCATTTCTACATCTTCAAATATTTCACCAGAAAATGCAATGACAAGCAAAGGCAATATCCACATTGGCTCATAATAGATGAAACTTTTCCCAATATTAAATACCTTTATATGAATATAAACGCCATCCATTACAGTTTCTAATAAAAACCCACTAGCTCCAATATATGCAACTTTTTTAGGAAGTACTTCTCTCACAGCAAAATATAAAAACAATATACTGAAAAATAAATTAAAATCCCCTATAAGATATCCCATTATAACAGAAAAAGAGCCTAAATCTATATTATTTGGAAAAGATACTTTCATTTTATGATAATATAAAGCTAATGTAGAAATTGTTGTCAATATAATTAAGTTGTCAAAAAATAATTTTAAACTTGTCATCTTATTTCTTCTCTTTGAAATTATATAAAGTATACCAAATAAGCTTAATGGATATTGTAATAAATAAAAAATACTATGAATCCCTAAAATAGGGGCCTCAGTTTTTAAAATCAAATCATAATAGGCCCGACACATTTCAGCAATTGTATAGCTAAAAATTCCCAATGATAAAAAAAACCAATAGTATCTTTCACTTTTCACAGTGTTTCTATACACATTAAAAAGAACTATAAAAGCTATAAAAGATCCACTTATCCCCAATAAATCGCTTGCCAATTTCTGTATGTAAATGTTTTCCTTAGACATGAACACTACACTATAATATATAATTATGAAAATAGGAATAAAGTATTTTAATGAAATTTTTTTATTTGTCCCCCCCAAACCCCTCACTCTTTTCATAAATATTAAAAATATGTTACAATACATTATATTATATAATATATATAGTTTTTTTGCCATACTATTATAGGTCCAAGGTACCGCTTTTTATTAAATTTAATTAATTTTAAACTGTAAAGGAGGAAATATCATGGAAAGAAGAGATAAAACTAATTATTATTTAGACATAGCTGAAGTTGTGGCCGAAAGAGGTACTTGCCTTAGAAGAAACTTTGGTGCAATCATAGTTAAAAATGATGAAATAATTGCTACTGGATATACTGGTGCCCCTAGGGGAAGAAAAAATTGTTCTGATTTAAAATATTGCAGAAGAGAAGAATTGAATATCCCTAGGGGCACACACTATGAATTGTGCCGTTCAGTTCATGCCGAAGCCAATTGCATCATAAGTGCACCAAGAAAAGATATGATTGGCTCTACTCTCTATCTAGCGTGTAAAGATCCTAAATCAGGAAAGCTAGTTGAAAACACTAATTCTTGTGCCATGTGCAAAAAACTCATTATAAATGCAGGTATTGAAAATGTAATAGTTAGGGACACCAAAAATGAGTTTAGAACAATAAAAGTAAAAGATTGGATAGAAAATGATGATTCTCTAAGTGATGAATTTGGCTACTAATTTTCATCTATCTTTAAAGCTGCTCTAGCAAGTTTATCTACTTCCTCATTGTAAGTATCTCCACTATGAGATTTAACCTTTTTGAATACTACATTCAATCTATCCTTTATAGAATCATAAAACTCTTTGTATCTCTTTGTCCCAATTTTATTTGTTTTCCATTCACCAGTAAGCCACTTCTCTATCCCCATATAGTCATAGTAGAGATAAAGCGTATCTACATTTTTTTCTAGGGCAATGTTCATGGCGACCATTGCCCCTTTAATTTCTCCTGACACATTCCTCATCTCTATCAAATCTTTTTCATTTCCTCGACCTGAATATGTGAATTTCCCATCCTTTGAAAATAATATAACGCCATAAGCATAATATCCAACTTTCACATCAAAACTTCCATCTACATAGGCTATCATTTCATTGTCTTTCAAATCACAAATATCCTTTTCTTCACTATTCTCTTCACCATTTAAATAATCTTTAGCTTCTTTGAGAGTGAGAAAACTCTTGTATTCTGCACCAGAATAACCCTTTACTTGTTTCTCGCACTCACTCCAAGAACTATATATTCCTATATTTCTTCCATTTTTAACTGCATAGTACTTTTTCTTCACACAATCACCTCATATTTTGATTATGACATGATGAGCTACTAGTTTCAACTATATATTTATTTATATTCACTTAACTCCATGACTTGAGCCATATCTTTGTCTCCCCTGCCAGATAAATTGATGATTATTATCTTATCTTTTGGAAGAGTACGAGAAAGTTTCATACCATAAGCTACAGCATGGGCACTTTCAAGGGCAGGTATGATGCCTTCTAATTTTGAAAGTTTATAAAAAGCTTCCAAAGCTTCCATGTCAGTAACAGAAACATATGAAGCCCTTCCTATATCTTTTAAATAACAGTGTTCAGGCCCAACCCCCGGATAGTCAAGTCCTGCTGCAATAGAATATATATCTGAGTCTTCCTTTAGAGTACAACATTTAAATCCATGAATAATTCCTACTTCACCCTTAGAAATAGAAGCTGCATGACATCCCGTATCAATACCCTTCCCAGCAGGCTCTACTCCTATAATTTTCACTTCGCTATCCTCTATAAAAGGATGGAAAAGACCTATGGCATTGCTGCCACCACCAACACAAGCAACCAGATAATCAGGTAAGCGTCCCTCTTCTTTAATTATCTGTCTTTTTGCTTCTTTCCCAATTATACTTTGAAATTCTCTAACCATTAGAGGATATGGATGAGGTCCTACAGCTGAACCCAATAGATAAAAAGTATCTTGACTATTTTCTACAAAATCAGCTAAGGCTTTATCTACTGCTTCTTTTAATGTCCCTCTTCCTTCTTCTACAGGCTCTACTTTTGCCCCAAGCATTTTCATCCTAAAGACATTGTGTTCTTGCCTTTTTACATCTGTACTACCCATATATATAGTACAATCCATATCAAAAAGTGCACAAACCGTAGCAGTAGCAACTCCATGCTGACCTGCTCCCGTTTCAGCAATAATTCTCTTTTTGCCACTTCTTTTTGCCAACAATGCCTGACCTAGTGCATTATTTATCTTGTGAGCTCCTGTATGATTTAAATCTTCTCTTTTTAAATAAATCTTTGCTCCTCCAGTATATTTGGTCAAATTTTCTGCAAAGTATAGTGGACTTTCTCTTCCAACATAATTTTTATAATAATATTTAAGCTCTTTCAAAAAGTCTTCATCTTCAATATACTGATAAAACAAATTTTCTAATTCTTTTAATACCTCTTTCATAGATTCTCCAACATAAGAACCACCATATTGTCCAAAATAACCATCAAATTTTTTCACAAAAACCCCTCCTTAATTTTTTAATAGAAATAAAAAAACCCTCGCCCAAATATAAAATAGGGCGAAGGTTAAATTCGCGGTACCACCTAAATTGTGCAAAAGCACATCTCTTTCATGGGATACTAGCATATCCTGTCCTTAGATAACGGTAGGCTTCCGGCAAATGCTACTCTCCATTTGATTTCGCAATGCATCTTAAGGATCCATTCATTAGAGTCTGTACTACTGAGATCTCACCACCCTCAGCTCTCTTTAAATACTTCATTCTAACTACTCTTTCCTATCATAGAATTTTTATATATTTATTTTAATACATATTACTAGATTTTAATTTCAAAGTCAATACATTTCAATAATTAATTGTTCAACAATTCCATAAGTTTTTCTTCTATATAGTCTACAAGTGAAATTTCTCCAATTGTCACTTTGTTTTCTTCATATAAATCAGCTTTAATTCTAAAGAAATTGATTATGAGTTTGTTATCTACTATTTTGTACTCTTCTTCAGTTCCAGGAACAAATATTACTTCTAACTCTTCAAATTTTGATTCTACGCCACTTTCATTTATTTTATCCATTACTGAATTTAAATTTAGTGTTTTCACTGGATTTACCATCATTTGAGTAAACCCTAAATCCTCCATCATCCACATATTATAGTTCCAAAATCTTCTTTCCTTTTTGCTTTCACTATTTAACATTTCTCTATTTTCTATTGCACTTAATACTCTTCTCACACTATCTTTATTAAATTCATCATCATATACATATTTCATATCTTCCGAATCAGCTACACTTATCAAGTAAGGATCTCCTACCTTTCCTTTTTCACTAACCACTTGCCAAAAATAATTTAACATTTCAATAGTATCAAATTTTGTCTTGATTCTTTTAATCATATAAATCCTCTCCTTTATCTCATTGTTTTAAATTTAATACCTCTTCGAGTAAACTCAATTTTTCCTTCCTTTAGCAGTCTTCCTACTGCTCTTTTAAACGCGCTTTTACTCATATTTAGCTCTTCCTGTATTCTTCTTGGCGAGCTAGCATCATTTAAATCCAATTCTCCCCCGTTGGCCTTCATCTTATTTATGATAGTATTTGCATCTCTATCCATTTGTTTGTAAGACTTACTTCTCAAACTCAAATATAGTCTACCATCTTCTCTTACTTTAGTCACCCTCAATTCTACTTTATCTCCAGGCCTATAGACCCCATATAGTTCATTTTGGGGAATAAGTCCATCATATTTATTATCAACTGCTACAAAAGCTCCCATTTCAAAATTTATGCTATATATAGTTCCAGAAACTTTGTCATTTTCTTTGTATGGAGAATTGGTAGAAAGTAATTTTTTTATCTGCATAGTTGCACATGGTCTATTGCTTTTATCTACATATACACCAACTAAATATTTTTCGCCTCTTTCAATTTTCCCAAACTGTTCTCTAAAAGGAAGAAATAAATCCTTGTCCAATCCCCAATCTAAAAAAGCACCTATTTTTGTTATTTCCACAACTCTTAAAAGCCCTATTTCTCCAGCAACTATTTTAGGCCTTTTTGTAGTAGCTAACAGTTTATCATCTTTATATACAAATGCTTCTATCTTGTCTCCTATTTTAATCTTTCCTTGAATCTCTTTTTCTGGCAAAAACGCCATTTCATTGCTTCCCTTTAAACCTAAAAAAGCTCCCTTTGGAGTAATTTTAACTACATCTAACTCTTGAATTTCACCTACTTTTATCATGTTTCACCTTCTCTTTTCATATTATTCAATATCTTTTATACTATATATTCGACAATACAAGCCAAAATCCTTTTTTGTATATGCAAATATTCATTTTCAAAACCTATTAATATTATACCTTTAAATAACAAAGCTATGAACAAATCTTTTATAAATGCTTCTTATGCAGGGAATATTCCACTCCTATTTCTTCATATTTTCTAAGCCTTCTATGGTTCTAATATGAATCCTTTTAGAATAATCAATTATTTTTCTTTCATATTCTTCTTCCATCAGTGGCGATGAAAGTAAAAAATCTGCTGTAGCCTGATTGTTTGCAACTGGTATATCATATAATACTGCAATACGAAGAAGTGCTTTTACGTCTGGATCATGGGGTTGAGCTGACAAGGGATCCCAAAAGAAAATCATAAAATCTATTCCACCTTCAGCAATACGAGAACCGATTTGCTGATCTCCTCCTAGTGGTCCACTATTAAAAGCCTTCACAGGCAAATGAACTTTTTCTGAAATAAGCCTTGCAGTAGTTCCTGTTCCACATAGAAAATGTCTTCCAAGCTTATCTTTATTTGTCTCTACCCACCGAATCAAATCATCTTTCCTATTGTCATGAGCAATTAAAG
>JAKPAR010000242.1 GCA_029779375.1 Bacillota bacterium
AGGCTCAACAAGGTAGAACAGGACAAGCAACTTTTAGTATGGAAAAGAGAAATGTACAATAGTCTAAATAAAGACTATGACAATTTTATATTGAATAGTAGAAAAAATTTTGGTCTAACTACTACTACATCTACAGGAGCTTTTGTATCCAGATCTTATGAAAATTTAACTTGGGTAAAAAAGGCTACTTCGTCTAATGAAACTATTGCAACAGTCAGCAGTACATCTAAAGCTATGAACGGGAACTATGAGATGGAAGTTAAGCAATTGGCTGAAGGAGTAAAGGCTGTTAGTGGAGAAAAGATAACTGTTGAAAATAGAAACAATGAAAATTTGGCAAGTCAATTTGGACTAGAAAATGATGCTATAATAGAATTTGCCATTCAAACTAAAAATGGTATCAAAACATTTAGATTTGGGAATGTAGAAGATGCTGATATTAAAAAGTCACTAAATGAAATTTCCTTAAATGATGTGGTTAAAGCTATAAATAGTGCAAAGGTTAAAGATGGAGAAAAAGAAGTATCCTTGGGTTTAAAAGCCAGCTATGATGCAAATATAGATAGATTTTTCTTGCAGACACAAGATACAGGAGTAGAGGCAAAGTTGAAGATTTCAGCGGATGTTGATAGTGATGGCAAAGCTTTTATTGATGCACTTAATCTAAATGTAAATGGCACAAAGTATAATATTGGTGACGAAAAAACTGGCAAATCTGCTGTTGTAAATTTTGATGGGGCAGAAAATATTGTTATGGATTCCAATCAATTTACCATAAATGGTATAGACTTCAATTTAAAATCTATAGGCACATTTACTACTACTGTAGAGACAGATGTAGATGCTTTTTATGACAAGATAAAGCAATTTGTAAATGATTACAATGAATTGGTGGAAAAGACAAGTAAATTTCTTACAGATAAAAGGTATAGAGATTATCAACCTCTTACAGCAGATCAGAAAAAAGCAATGGAAAAGGAAGATATAGAGCTTTGGGAAGAAAAGGCTAAAAGTGGACTATTAAGAAGCGATGATTTATTGTCTAGAACCATGCAAAATTCAAGAACTTGGATGTATAATGAAGTAAA
>JAKPAR010000253.1 GCA_029779375.1 Bacillota bacterium
ATTCTACAGCTTCCTTTAACTCTTCATAATCAAAATTAGAAGCATATTGCCTTGCACTAAATAACTTCCCTCCTAAATATACTGCATCTGCTCCATTTTGTACAGCTGCATATAAGCTTTCCATACTACCAACAGGAGCTAGTAATTCGACTTTTTTAATTGTCACTAATTAACTTCCTCCTTGCTAAATAGGTTTTTTTCGCTATCGTAGGTTTTTATTACTTCTTCCAGTTCTTTTTTAACTTCTAATAGCTCCAATTGATTTTCAAACACTTTATCCTGAAGCTTTTTTATAAGTTTTTGACTTTCATTTAATTCCTCTTCCTTCATCTCCAGTGCTTTATTTAAAATTTCTATTTCATTATTCAGCTGCTCATTTTGCCTTTTTGCATCCAATATCTCATCTTTATATGTCTCTATTTTCTTATTTAATTCTTCATTTTTAGCCCTTTCCATATTTAATTCTTTTATTAGGTTTTCATAGTTTTCCAAAGGATCCTTTGCTTTCTTTTTCAAGGTCTCTAATTCCCTTTTTAATTTATATAATTCATCTGATATATTTAAACATGCTAAAGTAGCAGCCATTGAACTACTTAATTTATCATTTTTCTGTGTCATTTCCTTAATCTTCTTGTCCACATAATCTGCAAGCTTTTTTATATAATCTTCAGAGCTATCCCCTATTACTGTAAAGTTACGACCATCTATTGTTACATTTACCTTCTTTTTATTTGTCATAACTTATCCTCTCCCTTTAAATATCTTTACTATGGATATTCTACATATTTCTCCAAAATCCTCTATTATTTTAAGGAGTAGAAAAAATTCTACCCCTTAACTTCTTAAGTTTGCATTAAATTTATCCTTCAAAGCCAGTATTATATTGTCTTGTATTTTGTTTACCTCTTCATCTACTAAGGTTCTTTCATGGGATCTATATATTATTGAAAAGGCTAAACTCTTCTTCCCTTCCTCGACTTGTGCTCCGGTATACACATCAAAGAGCTCAACATTTTCAATTAATCCTTCACCCTTTGAAAGAATTTCCTTTTGTATTTCTCCTACTGTAATATCCATGTCTACAACTACTGCAATATCCCTTGTTATAGCTGGGTATTTTGGCAATGGCTTGTATCTTCTTTCTAAATTGGCATGTTGAACAATCTTTTCAAAATCCAAATCGGCTATATATATTCTCTTGTCTAAATCATAGTTTTCCATTACATCAATGTGAATTTCACCCAATATTCCAAAGCTTTCCCCATCCTTTAATATCAATGCACTTCTATTAGGATGGAAGGTAGGATTATTCTTTTCTGGAACAAACTCTAAATCCCTGATACCTAATCTTTCAAATAGT
>JAKPAR010000258.1 GCA_029779375.1 Bacillota bacterium
ACTATTGCTGAAAAAGGATATCTAACAATTCTCTTTTCTTCCATATAAATCACTCCTCTACTTAATATAAGCAGCAAAGATTTTCACAATCCTTGCTGCTTACATTCTAGTTAAATACTTCTGGATACAATATTTTAGCTAGTCCTTCATAAGCTTCTCCATATCTATCATTTGGCTTGTACATATACAAATCCTGTGGCAAAAATATATATCTACCATTTTTCACAGCCTTCAACGAACTCCATGCTGGATTAGATTCTACATCCTTTTTCAATCTTTCATTGACTTTATCCACATCTCCCATAGTTTGAACAAATATGAAATCTGGATCTTCCTCTATTATCTTTTCCATACTAAAAGTTTTAGAATCTGAAGAATCATTGATTGAATCTGAAATATTTATAGTATTTAAATCTTTTAGCATATCTCCAACCATAGAATCAGAACCTCTAACTGTAATGCCCTTTGCACTACCAAAAAGTATCAAGACTTTATAGTTCTTATCTTTTGGAGCCTTTTCTATGATATCATCTATAGCAGCCCTTACTTCTCCTTCATACTTTTCATATAAATCTTCTCTATCAGTTAGTGCTGTAAACAATCTTACAGTTCTGAAATAATCTTCTTTGTTTTCATTGTCCAAAGCAATAACTTTAATATTATTTTGTTCCAACATTTCAGCTATTTCCAATTGCTTTTTAAAGTTTGCAGTAAGTATAACCAAATCTGGTTTTAAGGATATGATTTTTTCCAAACTTGGTTCCCCAGGTCCACCTACAACTTCTGCATTTTCTGAACCTTCCACTGGTTTCTCCTTTGCAGAATCTACTCGTCCTACAACTTCTCCACCACATTTGTACCAAATGTCCAAATATGAATTAAACAAACAAACTACTCTTTCAGGTTTCTTGTCAATTGTTATTTCTTTGTCCCTTGCATCTGTGAAAGTTACAGAATTTTCATCAATGGATATACCATATTCCTCTACAACTTCTTCTTTGCTTTCCTCTTTGTTTACTTCCTTGCTCTCATTATTTGCCTCTTTGTCAGTACATCCTGCGAAAACTGACAAAACCATTGCAATAGCTAGAATTAAAACTAACATTTTTGACTTTTTCATTTTCACCACTCCATTTCTTTAATTTTCATTTCATCTCTTTATAGCTCATGCCCACACCAAAAAAATAAAATCCTATTGCATAAATTAAAAGTACTAATATAGATTTATGGTCAAACTGCCCTTTCAATACAATATCTCTTAGGGACTGGGAAGTATGAGAAAGAGGCAATATCCCTATTGTTTCTTTCACTACAGGAGGCAAATTCTTAAGTGAAAAGAAAGTACCACACAAAAACGACATAGGAGTCATTACATAGGTGGTAAACCTACTCATATCATAGTGACTCTCTATTGAAAGAGCAGCACCATATCCAAAAGCTGCAAATAAAAAACTGTTTAAAAAACAAATAAGTACAAAATAAAAATCCACATATATTTTTATACCAAATATAAATGATATAAGAAATATCAAAAAAGCTGCATACATTCCTCTAAACGCACCAGCAAGAATGTGACCAAAGGCTAATAAACTCGTATTTACTGGAGAAGTTAAATAATATTCAAAACTTTTTTCATGTAGCTTTGAAATGTTAATTCTTATGGCTACAGCATTAAAACTTGTATTCATAGTAGAAAGAGCAATTATTCCTGGAATAACAAAATGCATATATGTTGCTCCTTCTATGACTATATCTTTACCTAATCCCCAACCAAAAGCTATAAGATATAAAAGGGGAGTCATAATAGCTGAAGTTGTTATCTTCCAAAATCTCCTTTTAAAAAAAATAAACTCTCTCCACAATACAGCGAAAACTTCCATTTTTATACTACCTTTCTATTTGTAAAGTTATAAAACACATCTTCCAAGGTTGTTTTCCTTATAGTATAAGAAATGTATTCAGTATTTAAAATATACTTTTCTGCTCCATTTTTATCTTTAAAATATTCATATCTGGTCTTCATTTCACTATCAAAGTATTCAACAGTATATATGCCTAAATCATCTTTAAGTTTTTCAGGAGTTTCTTTTTTGAATACTTTCCCATTATTTATCAAACAAACTTGATTACACAGATAATCTGCCTCTTCAATATAATGAGTTGTAAGGAGTACAGTCTTACCTATAGCTTTCATTCCTTTAAGTATATCCCATATCTTCCTTCTTCCATTTAAATCAATTCCCACAGTAGGTTCATCAAGAAAAATAATATCTGGATCATTGATAAGAGCTTTAGCTATCATAAGCCTTCTTTGCATTCCGCCTGAAAGATTCATAGCTTTTTTATTCTTGTGTTCTTCTAGTTCGATAAATGTAAGAAGCTCTTCTATTTTGTCTTTATAGCCCTTTATCTTGAACAATTTAGCTGCAAAAATTAAATTCTCATAGACAGTCAACTCTTTATCTAAATTGGTATATTGAGGAACTACGCCTATTCTCTTTTTTATTTCCATATTGCTTCTAGACATTTTTTCCCCATCTATATAAATAGCACCACTTGTAGGCTTTAAAAGTCCTGTAAGCAGCTTTATAAGTGTAGTTTTCCCTGCACCATTAGGCCCCAAAAGACCTAAAAATTCTCCAGATTCAATCTTTAAATTTACATTATCTACAGCTGTAAATTCTCCAAACACTTTAGACACATCAATTATTTCTATCAATTAAATCACATCCATATCCTATCTAATTAACAATTTTATCTATTTTCTTAGGTATAAAATAAGGGCAATTGTTTATTGAATCTTCATATATATCTGCTTTAATTCTAAAAACATCTCTAAGTAAACTAGTGCTTATTATATCTTTTGGACATCCAGATTTAGATAACTTTCCATCATTTATAACAAATATTTCATCAGAATATCTAGCAGCTTGATTTAAATCATGAAGAACCATGACTACTGTGAGATTTAAGGTTTCATTTAATTCCTTTATAAGTTCAAGTACTTCTAATTGATAAGAAATATCCAAAAAAGTAGTAGGTTCATCAAGTAGCAATATTTTAGGTTTTTGAGCAAGTGACATAGCTATCCAAGCCCTTTGTCTTTCTCCTCCTGAAAGAGTAGATACAAATCTCTTTCTTAAATCTTTTAGCCCAGTTTTTTCTATAGCCCAATCCACGATTTCTAAATCTTCTTTTTTCAATTTCTTTCCAAATCCCAAATGTGGATATCTTCCATAAGAAACCAATTCCTCCACAACCACATCAGAAGATACATTTTTCACTTGAGGAAGTATTGCTAATTTTTGAGCTACCTTCTTGGTATTTATAGTGTAAATATTCTCATCATCTAAATAAACCTTGCCTTTTACAGGCTTTAAACATCTAGATATAGCCTTTAAAATAGTCGACTTTCCTGAACCATTAGGTCCAATGATAGTCACTACATATCCATCTTCAATTTGAAAGTTTACCCCTTTTATGACTTCTTTGTCGCCATAATTCACATAGAGATCTTCCACTTTAATCCCCATCATTAAACACTCTCCTTTTTTCTTAACAAATATAGGAAAAATGGAGCACCAAGAGCTGACATTATAATTCCTACAGGAATTTCCATAGGTGCAAATAAGACTCTAGCCAAAGTGTCACACAATATAACTACTGAAGAGCCAAAGAATATACAGCCTGGAAACAAATACCTATAGTCTGAGCCTATAAAAAGTCTAGTCATATGAGGTACTATAAGACCTACAAATCCCAAAAGTCCAACAACGCTTACAGCACTTCCTGCGAATAAAGATGAAAGAACTATAAAACTAAATCTAGTTTTTTCTACATTTAGTCCCAATCCAGTAGCCACTTCATCACCTAACATCAATATATTTAATTTATTTGGAAGCAACATAACCAAAAACACTCCTACAACTGCGTATGGGAACAACAATTTTACTTGAGACCAAGTAGTAGCTGAAAGTCCCCCCACCATAAAACCTATAACCCCTGCAACTTTGTCTGGAAAAAAAGTCATAAGAGCATTTATCCCTGAATTTAAAAGCGATGAAACTGCTACACCCGCTAAAATAAGTCGTGTAGGAAGAACACCATCTTTCCAAGCTAAACAATATATAAATAAAGTAGCTAACAATGAACCTATAAAAGCACCTACTGGAACTAAATAATAAAATTCAGGAAACAGTATGAGAATTGTCAAAGCCATAAGCCCTCCCCCAGAAGAAACCCCTATAATATTGGGACCTGCCAAAGGATTCCTCATGATTCCTTGCAAAATAGCACCTGACAATGAAAGACATATCCCCACAAGCCCTGCAACTATAGTTCTAGGAAGTCTCACATTCCATATAACTTGATAATTTATCGTATCCTTTTCAAAAAAAACTGCGTCAACTATTTCTTTAGGAGATATTTTGACAGCACCATTTCCAATGCTTATAAAAAAACTTGCAATACACAAAACCATGAGTAAAATCAATATAAATCCTTTATTCATTCCATGTTTTTTTTCGCAACTATCCATAAACAATTCTCCTAACTAGATCATATTTTCCAAATTAGAAATAAATAATTCTTGTATTCTCTCATTTTCTCCTAATCCCGTCATGCATGTTTCAACTTGAAATCCTTCTTTTAAAAGTATACTTTTCCATGAGTTTTCCTCGTCCCCTGCCATATCATTGGTAGCATGATCTCCTGCCACCAACATAAAAGGTTTTAATGTGACCTTCTCTATCTTTTCTTCCTTCAAAACCGGGATTATATCTTCAATAGTTTTCTTTCCTTCAACAGTAGCAATATAAATTCTTTGGAAACCTTTTTTTCTAAAGCTTTGTTGAAGCATATCATAGTATTTATCACTAATATGAGCTGTCCCATGACCCATATAAACCACAGCTTCATCTTCCTTTAAATCCTCAATTTTTAATGCATTTATCACCTTTTCATAATCTCCTTCATCAAACAACAATGGTCTTCCAATACTTATATGAATACTTTTATTTACTTCTTCAAATTCATGAACTTGTCCAATTAACTTTTCAAATTCATGGCCAGGTATTATGTGAAGAGATTGTATATATATTTGTTCAAATCCATCTTTCTTCAACCTATTCAGTGCCTCACTCACATTATCTACTACTATTCCATCTCTATTTTTCAACTTATTTATCACCATTTGAGAAGTAAAAGCCCTTCTCACCTCAAAATCAGAAAACCTACTTCTAATTCTATTTTCCACACCCTCTATACATTTTTTTCTCGTCTTTTCATAAGTTGTACCAAAACTTACAACTAAAATGGCCTTTTTCATCTCATCACCCCAATAAAAATTCCATAGTCTTCAGAAGACTATGGAATTTACTTTTTTTAACATAACAAAAAGTACAGACTTCCCACCGAAGACTTACTTAAAAAAAGCTATAGGCAGGTCTCCTGGCTTGTGGATCATTCTACTTTCAACGCCTTCCCAGAAAAAATCCAGTGGACTATGTTGATTTCGTACCCACTTACAGTAGCGGGGGCTGCATCGGATTTTCACCGATTTCCCTTTTAAAAAATACCTATACTTTTCTCATATTCACTTTTTCA
>JAKPAR010000273.1 GCA_029779375.1 Bacillota bacterium
GTCTCTTATGATTAAGATATCTTTTAAATCTATCTGCTGCATAATTGTCTCTATTTCATGATAATTGTCTTTTCTCTTTCCTATTACATCTAGAGAAATATTTACTTTTCCATAGGCTTCTATTTGAATTTCATTCATTTCTTTTCTCCTTTTGTTTTAGGCTTTTACAATATAGTATTATACCATAGAGACAACAGCAATAAAACATAAAAAAAGCCTTTAGATATTCTAAAGGCTAAAAACTATTGTCAACTATTTTTTCTATGATAATCTTTTCCCCAGGCATCAAATGATCAGGTGATACTATATTGTTTGAAAGTACTATTTCTTCAACTGTAGTATTGTATCTTCTAGCTATATCCCAAAGAGAATCACCTTTTTGCACTATATATACAGTGATACTCGGTCTTTTGCTTTTGTCTACAAGCTCATCTGTTTCCTCTAAATCAAGTACTATATTTACTTTTCTCTGCCTATTTAAAAAGATGAAATTGTCAATGTTTGCTTCTACTTCTATACTTTGTTCATCAATTATTTTGTATTTTATATCCTCTAAAATTAGTTCTACCAGTGGATTCATAGTCTCATCTATACCTTCTGATTCTATATAAGTCTTAAATGGAATTTCTTCTTTTATAGTTTTTATTTCCTTGACGCCAGTTTCAAGGTAGAGAAGCTTTAATGAAATGAGGCCTTCAAGTATTATTTTATCTTCTATAATCTTGCTATCTAACAATATTGGATTTCCCTCTATATGATAAATTTCTCCGAAACCCATTCCCTTTAATTTTCCCTTTATAGTTTCTTTTTGATGGATATCTTTTACATTTTCAATTACTTCTATTTCTTCATTTTGACTATTTATCTTCTTTTTTGTAGAATAAGCATCTAATACAATTTCTTTTTGTTTTTGCTCATATACTTTTCCAGCAACTTTAACTTTTGCTTCTAAATCCAATACTCTAAGTTTTCCTTCTAAATCTTCTTTTATTTCATATTCTCCATTAACTACTTCTAATTTTAGCTGACAATTCGAATCTTTTTTGGCTCCTTCTATATCTACAAAATGGTTAAAAGCTACTTCTCTTTTTAAAGAATTTAATTTTCCTCCCCCATAGTATACAAAAGAAGCTTCTACTATTCCTGAAACTATAATTCTGTCTTCAACTACTTTAGATTCTACTTCATAAGAAGTTAAATCAAGTTTTAATACTTCCTCAATA
>JAKPAR010000282.1 GCA_029779375.1 Bacillota bacterium
ACTATGGAAGGGTATCAAGTAAAAAGAAAAGCTGGGTGGGATACTCATGGTCTTCCGGTAGAAATTGAAGTAGAAAAACAACTCAAGTTAAATAAAAAACAAGATATTGAGGAATATGGTATTGAAAAATTCAACCAAAAATGCAAGGAATCAGTTTTTAAATACGAAAGTTTATGGCGTGAAATGACGAAGAGAATGGCCTATGAAATAGATTTAGATCATCCTTATATTACATTGGACAATGACTATATTGAATCTGTATGGTGGATACTTGATAGGTTTTTCAAAGAAGGATATATTTATGAGGGACATAAAATACTTCCTTATTGTTCAAGATGCGGAACTGGTCTTGCTTCCCATGAAGTAGCTCAAGGTTATGAAGAGATAAAAACAGAAACTGTAATAGTTAAGTTCAAGAGAAAAGATAAGGATGAATATTTTTTGGCATGGACTACTACTCCTTGGACATTGCCAAGCAATGTGTGCTTAACTGTAAATCCAGAAGAAACTTATATAAAAGTTAAGCAAAATGATGAAATATACTATGTAAGTAAGACTTTAGCCAATAAAGTGCTAGGGGATGAATATGAAGTTCTTGAAGAAATGAAAGGTAAAGACTTGGAATATGTAGAGTATGAACAACTTATACCTTTTGTTAAAACCAATGAGAAAGCATTTTTTATCACTGTAGCTGATTATGTAACTACTGAAGACGGTACTGGAATAGTTCACTCTGCTCCTGCTTTTGGTGAAGACGACTACAATACAGGTGTTAGATACAAGCTGCCAGTTCTTAAACCTGTAAGTGAAGAAGGCAAGTTTACAGAAACTCCTTGGAAGGGGAAATTTGTCATGGATGCAGATCCAGAAATCATTCAGTGGTTGAAAGAAAATGGGAAGTTATTTAGAAAAGAAAAAATGCTACACAATTATCCTCATTGTTGGAGATGCCATACACCATTATTATATTATGCAAAACCTAGTTGGTATATTGAAATCACCAAGCTTAAAGATAAACTTATTGAAAACAACAATGGCGTAGAATGGTATCCAGCTTTTGTAGGAGAAAAGAGATTTGGAAATTGGCTAGAAAATTTAAATGATTGGGCTATTTCAAGAACTAGATATTGGGGAACCCCTTTAAATATTTGGAGATGTGATGATTGTGGTTATACTACAAGTATAGGTTCGAGAAGTGAATTAGCAGAAAAGGCTATAGAAAATATAGATGAAAATATAGAACTTCATAGACCTTATGTAGATGATGTTCATATAAAATGTGAAAAATGTGGTGCTACTATGACCAGAGTAAAAGATGTAGTAGACGTATGGTTCGACAGCGGTTCTATGCCATTTGCTCAGCATCACTATCCATTTGAAAACAAAGAAAATTTTGACAAACTATTTCCTGCAGATTTTATATGCGAGGGAATAGATCAAACTAGAGGCTGGTTTT
>JAKPAR010000283.1 GCA_029779375.1 Bacillota bacterium
CCTATGGAAAGGAAATAGGGAAAATCAAAGAAAATACGGAGATGACTATACTAGAAGGGCCAAATCTTAAGAGGGGATTTTATTTTTATAAGGTAAAGACCTCAGATGATAAAACTTACTGGGTATTTGGGAATTGGATAAAAAAGCTTGAATGAAAAAGGTGCTAACTTTAAGTTAGCACCTTTTTCATTCAATTTCTACTGGATTTTAGGTCTTTGAAAAACAGGCTTTATTTGATATGTGATATTGTCTTTATTTACCACAAATTCAGCCATGCTGATATTGTAGATATCTTGAGGATTTGAAACTCCTTTTGAATTTACTTGAATGTATCTAATTCCATCCTTTAAATCGGTATTAGTTCCATTTCCTCCATAAACTACCCAAACATCTTTTCCATTTAATTTGACTTCAGAAAGTATGCTGTGTAGAAGTTCTGCTTCAAGTTTATCAGTGAATCCTCCATTGCCAAATATTGGAGTTGGCAATATGACAACTATATTTTTTTCTTTTGCATTTTCTAAATCATGTTTAAGCCATAGCCATTGTTCTGGATTTGTAGCTCTAAGTCCATTTTTGGAGCTATCAGCTTTGATGAAGAGTACATTTCCATATCTATAAGGTTTGTATCCACTTTTTACATCAATGATTGTTTTAGGTTTTAGGCCTTTCTTGAAATCAGCTGTGCTACCACCCATGAATATAGCTAAATCGTGTTTGTTTACATTGGATTTGATTTTGTCACTAGCTTTATATTTAACTACATCGTCTAAATTTTGTGGAGCAGAGGTGACTATAAAGGAAAAACCATTTTTATCTTTTTTTACTTCCTTATTTTTCACATCAGTCATATTACTGGAGGCAGGTAGTACCATATTTTTATATGATGAAGGATATATGGCTACAAGGCCATCCATGTAAATTTCTCCGCTGCCTTTTTTTACAGGATCTGTTTCTACTAGATATATTTTATTTAAAGTGATTGGATAAGTAATATTTGAAGGAATATCAGCTGTGATATATTGCCATCCTGTCCAATCCACTACTTTTGCAAAATCTATATTGTATTCAGTACCATTTTTATCTGTGATATTGCCTCTAAGCCAAGAGTTTCCTTCATCTCCATATACCCAAAGACCTAGCTTTTTAGGATTTCCATCTAGTAGTATTCCCTTTTGATCATTAGGATTTAAGTTGACATAAGCGGCTCTAGTCTTATCTCCTACTGTAAAGTCATATTTAAGACTTAAAGAGCCATTGCCTTCTTTGGCTTCACTTACCAATCCAATACTTCCTGAGACTTCAGCTGGATAAGGAGAAAAAGATACTCTATTTAAATCTTCAAAGGATTCAATAAGAACTCCCTTGCTTCCTACAGCCACTAATATATTTTCTACCCCATTTCCAATTCTAGCAGTGATGGCACCAGAACTTGGTTCGCTACTACTGTAAAATATGCCATTTTCAACTCTTCCAACATCTCCTATGATTTCCCATTTTACATCTTCAGGATATACTATTGCATCAAATCCATCTCTATCTTTTCCATAGAAAACTCCTAAGTTCTTTTGACTATTTATATCTATAGTGAATTTATCTATATCTGAAACTATATCTCTTACAGTTTCCAACACTTGAATATCGATAGAAGAAGTGATACCTTCATAGTTTGCAATTACTTTGCCTTTTCCAGTGGATAGGGCTTTTAATGTATTTCCATTGAATTCACCTTTGATTCCTTCTACAGTATAGGTGACTTTTTCTTGATCTACTTCTATAGGATTTTTGTATTCATCATATCCTTTTATATTAAATCTTCTTGTAGTATTTAAAAACATATTCTTGTCATCAGTTGTGACTTTTATACTAGAAAGATTTCCCTTAGGTGCATTTGAAAATACTCCTACACCATTTATAACTTTTCTTTCTCCTCCATCAGAAGGTTTGTTGACAACTTTTACATTTTCTTCATCTACATATTTAACTGCCATAGTAGTAGAGCCACCGCCATCAAATAGCAGTGCATCATTGGCTCCCAATTCTTTCATTATGGACCCAAAGGTTTTTCCAGTGACTCCCTTGAAAGATGAATCTCTACCATCTATAGTTGCAATGATAAGTTCTTTGCCATCTTTAGAAATTCCTATTCCTGTTCTTGGATCTAATCCATTTGCAGCTATGTCTGTATTCATTGGAACCCCATTTTTAAGGATTATGCTTCCGCCGCCAATTGCCATCTTTATATTTTCATAGTTTGGAGTAGTGGAAAGTTTAAGTTCCACTGTGTCTCCTAAGTGAAAATTATTTAAAAGCCTTTCTTCTACTCTTCCCCTTCCAGCAAGTATGTAGCCATTTTCAGGGATATCTACTGGTGGTTGCCCAATTCTTACATCAGTTACAATATTGTCTACTACTACTATTTCTATAAGGTCTTTGTGAAGTTTATTTCCTATGGATTTAGCTCCCCAGTGTTTGTTGTAGAGCATTACTTCTTCATAGGCTTGACTAACTTTGTTTATAGCTGAAAGAATGACTTCTACTCCTGTAGCAGAAGATACAGCTGCAAGTCTTTTATCAAAATAGGTAATTGAAGCATTCTTGCTATCTGTAAGTACAAAAGCAGGTTTTGCATATTCTTTTGCCATTGGAGATGATATGATTTCACCATCATTTATCAAGGTGCCTATTGGACTTGGAAAAGGTTTATACTCAAAGAAATCCCCATTGACTCCAGCTATGGCATTGGACTCCTTCACCATAGTGCTCACCTTTTCTCTGCTTGAAATTCCCTTGCTGCTAAATAACCCCTTTATTTCTGTATACTCATCTTCTAAATTTACTCTCAATACATTTATATTCCACCAACCCTTGTTGGTAAACTTAAGTACATTTTCATGAACTACCCCACTGGAAAGATCTTCTGCGTTTGTTGTTTCATATATTGTATAAGTTTGATCTTGTGTCTTTTTTGCTTCAGCTATTGAAAAAATATTGCCACTAAGAATTAACGATATTGCAATTAAACTTACTAAGAACTTCTTAAAACTATTGTTCATTTCTCCACCTCACTTTTCATTAAAACCAAAGATTTAGTTCTTCGCCATTTTGTATCGCCCTAAGGAGCCTATCTCTGCACCCAGGAATTTCTTTGTATATATTTTTTAAGAGATTGTGAATGTATTCTCTTTTGGTTTTCTTGTCGACAGGACAAGGGTTTTTAACTACTGGGATTTCATATTTGTTTATGGCTCCTTTTATGTCATATTCCGACAGATATAAAAAAGGACGAATGACATATAACTGTTTTCTATCTAGATAGGTTAAAGGCTGAAGGGTATTTATTCTTCCTTCATAGAGCATACTTAAAAAAAGGGTATCCAATGCATCATCTCCATGATGGGCCAAGGCAAGCTTGTTGAAATCTTTTTCCTTAAGGGAATTGTGTATGGCACCTCTACGCATATTGGCACAGAGAGCACAGGGGTTTTTTTCTTTTCTTGCTTCAAATACTATATCCTTTATATTTGTTTCCTTGAGATTGAAAGGCACATCAATACTTTCACAATACTTTCTTATGGTTTCTGTATCAAAATCTTCATATCCAAGATTTACTGTGAAAGCTTCCAATTCAAAGTTTTCTGGACTAAATCTCTGATAGAGTTTTAGTGCATATAAAAGGACCATACTGTCCTTTCCACCAGAAAGCCCTACTCCAATTTTATCACCATCTTGAATTAAGTCAAAATCCTCGATAGCTCTTCTCATAGCTCCCAATATTTTTTTCATCACATCAACCTTTCTAAAAGGGTACCTTTGAAGATAATTATATAATTATAATATATCAAATAGGTTACAAATACATTACAATACTTTGACAATGTCCACCACGGGGACGTTTCGTTTGGCTGGACGATTTATGACCCACAGCATAGAACTTTTCTAGATATCATAAAAATAAAAAAAGAAGGATTGAGTACTCAATCCTTCTTTTGGTGGTCGGGGTGGAGGGATTCGAACCCCCGGCCCCATGGTCCCAAACCACGTGCGCTACCAAACTGCGCTACACCCCGTCAACCGCCGACTCTTATAGTATAGTGGATTTTCACTTCCAATGCACATATTAAAAATAGTGAATATATAAAAATATAATAAAATATCGCTTTAAATCTACATTATTCTCGCTATTTCTCACTATTTTAAAATATTTTTTAAAGTTTAAAGGTTTTTTTTCTAGTGTATAGAATATAATAAACTAATACGCTATAGGAGGATTGAGATGAGTGAGGAACTAAAAGTATTTATAGTAGCTGCAATGCCACTTTCTGAACTAAGAGGGGCGATACCCCTTGGAGTATCTTTGGGACTAAGCCCTATTGAAAGCACAATCATAAGTATATTGGGAAACAGTATTATAGTTCCTTTTTTACTTAAATTGTTGGAGCCTGTGATGAATTTTCTTGAAAACACAAAGCTATTTTCTAAAGCTGTAGCATGGGTGAAAAATAGAACTCTAAAGAGAAGTAGAGATAAGATAAAAAAATACAGTATATTGGGTTTATTTATATTGGTAGCAATACCCTTGCCAACTACTGGAGCTTGGACAGGATGCATTGCAGCAACACTACTTAAATTGAATTTCAAAAAAGCACTAACTGCAATTATATCCGGTGTCATAATGGCCGGTATCATAGTATTTACTCTGACTTACAATATAGTGTCAATTCTTTGAAAAAACAATATAAATCTACAAAAGCATATGATATAATTGTTTTAATAGGAGGGAAGTCACGGTATGGAAGATAAAATTTTTGAGTTAATGGAAAAAATGTATATTGAATTTAACCAAAGATTTGACACTATAGAGAAAGACATAACAGACATAAAGGGGGATGTAGCTGGATTAAAAGGGGATGTAGGTGGATTAAAAGGGGACGTAGCTGGATTAAAAGGGGATGTAACAGGCATAAAAGGAGGGCTTAAAAAAACAAATGCAATGATAGAGCATGAGATTATGCCTAAGATAGAAGCATTGTTTGATGGGCAAATACAAAATTCTCAACAATTAGAGAGAATAGAAGCCAAAGTATCAAAACACGAAGATATAATTATGAGAAAAATCAAATAACACAAGGGGACTGACCCCTTGTGTTGCATCTAAAAACAATGGCAAGGTGAAATTAATTCACTTTGCCAAATTTATTAAATGGATAAAATCTAAATGGTACAATTGCTTTAATACTTGAAACATCAATACAACCAACTTCAGGACTTCTACTGTCAAAACTATTATCTCTATTGTCTCCCATTACAAATACTTTATTATATGGAACAATTATATCAATATCACCATGAGTATAATCAACCTTGATATAAGGTTCATCTAATAAAACATCATTGACATATACTTTACCATTTGTGATAACAATTTTGTCGCCTTCAATACCAATTACTCTTTTGATAAAGTTTTTATTTATTCCCATTTTATTTTTAAAATCAGTTTTAAATACAACTATATCACTATGTTTAGGAGATTTTGACTTGATTTTGTTAGCGAACAATATATCATAATCCATGTCAAATTTTTCACTTTGTTGACACAATATTTTTACTTGCCACTTTTATAACTCATATATTGAAATTAGGTACATTAAATGTTATTATTAGGACAAGGTAATCGGAGATAAGCAGGGTGTGATTGCCACCTCACTTCAGATGAAAGGAGGTGGTGCGATATGAATACATATGAATCCATATCTTTAATGATTATGTTTTCTATGTTTGTAATATCGCTAATCTCCTTAATTGTTAGCCTGACAAAGGATAATAATAAAGGGAAAAAATAATCACCCTGTCTAGCCACAAGGTGATTATAGGTATTTGATCATCTAGGTGGTAATCGCATTTATGTGAATCCGATTACCTTTATTTATATTATACCACATCAATATTCAAAGTAAACATATATGTTGTGTTGTTTTCATAATCCATGTCAAATTTTCTACTTTGTTGACACTATATTTTTATTGTGTTAAAATATGGCTAAATGAATAAAAAATCTTGATACCTTATCAAGAGTGGTGGAGGGAATGGGCCCTATGAAACCCGGCAACCTATGGTCATTGGTCATGAGGTGCTAAATCCCACAGAATAGTATTCTGAAAGATGAGGTCAACTTTTATAGCCTTTTCCTTTTGGAAGAGGTTATTTTGTTTTTCAGAATGAACTATAAAAAATTTTAAATAAACAAGGAGGTACTTCAATGAAAAAGTGGTTGTTTACGTCAGAATCAGTAACTGAAGGACATCCAGACAAGGTATGTGATCAAATCTCAGATGCCATACTAGATGCCATACTAGAAAAAGACCCTTATGCAAGAGTTGCTTGTGAAACTTCTGTGACTACAGGGATGGTATTGGTAGCAGGTGAAATCACCACAGACTGTTATGTAGATATACCTCATGTAGTAAGAAAAACCGTAGAAGAAATAGGATATACTAGAGCAAAATATGGTTTTGATGCAGACACTTGTGCAGTTTTGACATCAATAAACGAACAATCTCCAGATATAGCTATGGGAGTCAATGAAGCTCTTGAAAGCAGAGGAAATGGAAAAGACAAATATGACAAAATTGGTGCTGGAGATCAAGGCATGATGTTTGGATATGCTTGCAATGAAACAGAAGAACTAATGCCTATGCCAATATCATTAGCTCACAGATTGGCTAGAAGATTGTCAGAAGTGAGAAAAGATGGCACTCTTTCTTATTTAAGACCAGATGGGAAAACTCAAGTGACTGTTGAATATCATGACAATAAACCTGTAAGAATTGAAAACATAGTAGTTTCAACTCAACATTCTCCAGATGTAGAACTAGATACTATAAGAAAAGATATCATAGAACATGTAATAAAGAAAATAGTTCCAGAAAATATGATAGATGAAAATACTAAATATTATGTAAATCCAACAGGAAGATTTGTAATTGGTGGACCTATGGGAGATGCAGGTCTTACAGGAAGAAAAATAATAGTTGATACTTATGGTGGATATGGTAGACATGGTGGTGGAGCTTTTTCAGGAAAAGATCCAACAAAAGTAGACCGTTCAGCTGCTTATGCTGCAAGATATGTGGCAAAAAATATTGTAGCAGCAGGACTTGCAGACAAATGTGAAGTTGGTCTTGCTTATGCTATAGGTGTAGCTAGACCATTGTCTATATATGTAGATACTTTTGGAACTGGCAAAGTTGAAGATGAAAAAATAGAAGAATTAGTTAGAAAACATTTTGATTTAAGACCAGCAGCTATTATAGATAAACTAGATTTGAGAAGACCAATATACAAACAAACTGCCAGCTATGGGCATTTTGGAAGAACAGATTTAGATCTTCCTTGGGAAAAAACCGACAAGGCAGAAATTCTTAGAAGTGAAGGATTTGGAGAGTAAGGAGAAAGTCAATTTCTTGTGTAAAAATATGTAGAAATGGATTATTTCCCGGGAAAAATAAGTAGAATAATGAAATTTCATGAAAAGTAGAGTGAGTACAATATATCGCTCTGCTTTTTTTTATTTTCTCCTCTTGTATTAATATATACTTACCGGCGGTACTTGAAAGTAGTTTTCAAAGAAATAAGAGGAGGTGATAAATATGGCAATGAAAGAAGTAAAAGAAGCTTCTAGACTTAAACTTGAACTAGATGGAGGAATGGATGGAGATAAGCAAATAGTAAAATCAAAGACCTATTCAAATGTAAAAGTAGATGCAGCAAATGAAGATGTCTATGAAGTAGGAACTTTTTTGGCAGGACTTCAAACTATGAATTTACTCAAAGTAAAGAAACTAGAAGAAATAGAGTTGATTTCAGAATAATTTCAAATATTATAGGAAAAATGAGGAGGTGATAATGTG
>JAKPAR010000305.1 GCA_029779375.1 Bacillota bacterium
TCATGTGACAAAAATAGTATCCTATATATAGAATGACAAAACAAGACATGAGGTGACATAGTATGAGAAATTCAAGAGGATATAAAATTAAACAAAGAAAGAGACAGAGGAAAAAAAGAAGATTTTTAGTGTTTACGTTTTTAATTGCATTTATTCTATTTATAGGAATAGGTATTGATATAGGAAACAAACTAGTGATGAAATCTGCTGAAGCAGAAGAAGTGGAGCTAAAAAAGGAAGAAGTAAAAGAGGGAAAAGAGGAATTAAAGATTCCTGCCGAAAAAAAAATAGCATTGAAGGAAGTAAAAAAAGAGGACAAGCCCAAAGATAAGCCTAGAGAAAAAACTGAAGTGAAAGAACAGACGACTACGGTCAATACAAATCAAAACAATATTAAAGAAGAGGAAAAAAATTCCAAAGAAGAAAATGAGAAAAAAGAAGATGTAGTCGAAGAAGCTCCAGTTGAAGAGAAAATCAATGAAAATAAAAAAATAGCTTATTTAACTTTTGATGATGGACCTTCAAAAAATGTCACCCCTCAGATATTAGATATATTGGATAAATACAATATCAAGGCAACTTTTTTCACCATTGGCTATTTAGCAGAACAAAATCCAGAACTGGTAAAAAGAGAGTATGAAAGTGGACATGCTATTGGAAATCATACTTATTCTCACAATTATAAATATGTATATAAAAGTACTGACAATTTTATTGCAGACTTGGACAAGGCGGAAAAGGTTCTAAAAAGTATATTGGGAGAAGATTTCAAGACAAATGTCATTAGATTTCCGGGAGGATCTCACGGAGACAAGAAAAAACCTTTTGTAAAAGCTGTAGAAGCTAAGGGAATTTCATATGTTGATTGGAATGCACTAAATGGAGATGCAGAAGGACACAATATACCAAAAGATAAACTAGTCCAAAGATTTAAAAGTACTGCAAAAGGAAAAAATAAGCTTATAATACTCATGCATGATGCAGCTGCTAAAAAGACTACAGTTGCTGCACTTCCTGAAATTTTAGATTATTTGATAAGTCAAGGATATGAGTTTAGAATATTTGATGGAAAGTGAAAAATTGAATGGTAAATTAGTTATATTATAGGGTATAATTAAATAAAATATATAGAGGTGATTATATGATAATAACTACAACACCGAGTATTGAAGGCAAGAAAATAGTAGAATATAAGGGAATTGTATTTGGAGAAGTGGTTTCTGGTGTCAATTTTTTAAAGGATTTTGCAGCTGGGCTTAGCAATTTCTTTGGTGGAAGATCTAGTTCTTATGAGGGCGAATTGATAGAAGCTAGAGAAGCAGCTATAAGAGAGATGGAAAATAGAGCTGCTCAAATAGGAGCCAATGCAGTAGTTGGAGTTGATATAGACTATGAAGTATTAGGTCAAGGTGGAGATATGCTCATGGTGACAGCTTCAGGAACAGCGGTAATAGTTGAATAAATAAAAAATCAGACAAGATTTATTGTCTGATTTTTATTTGTCATAGGAGTATATAATGTCATTATAATATTTTTTATATTTGATTTTTTCAATATTAAGCTTTAAGTCTTCTCCAGTTCCTTGAAATTTAAGGGTTCTAGTATGATTTTCTGATTTCTCCGGTATAGTTTCAACAAGTTCTACTTTTTTTCCATCCATATATAAATATACTTTGCTTAATGATGTGTTTTTATCTGTGGTAATAGTTATATAGGTATTGCCTTCTTTTTCGTATATATTGTTTATCTCAATATCTTGACCAAGAATTTTTATATCTTTAGAAGTATTTTTAATTAGATGAATGTTTTCATGTACATCATATTCTCCAGAAAAAGATATAAGTTTTAATTGCAAATTTTTAGTATCTGTTGGTATCGCATCAAATCTAGCATCAAAGTTGATTCCTTTGATATCTGTAGATATTCCAGAGCCTTCCCATGCAACTTCTTTCCCATCGGCTATCAATGCCATTTCAATATCATTTGGCATAATCCTATTTTTATTTATATGATCTAAACCTAGTTCTATGATATTTTGGATTTGTCCTTTAACAATTGTAGTAGTAGGTGAGGCTATTAAAGATTTCACTTTTATGTGTCTTTGATCTAATTTAATTTTTTTATTTAATGATATTTTTAAGCTTTTTCCTACAGCTTGATTTCTATCTATTTTAAATTTAATGTCTCCATATTCTATATCTCCATTTTCATGGGTGTAGCTTAAATTTATTTTCATGGTTTTCTCAGAGAGTTTAGGAGCTTCATGAGTTGAAATAACCCATTTCATCTCTGTATTGTTTTTATTTGCATCTCCAGAACCACCATAAGTAAATAATTTGTCCTGCATATTAGTTATGCTAATATGCGTATTTGAATCAACATCCATTACATTTCCATCAGGAGAATATAAAGTATAAAACATGACCATAGTGTTATCATCAAGCATTATGGAATCTAAAGTAAATTTTACACCATTAGAAAAAGTATGAGATTTGTCTATTGTTTGCCCTTTTCCCAATTGATTTAATTCTTTAAGGGTACCATTCATTACATTTTCATATCCAATCAACTTCTTGCTATAAAAGGCCAATGTGTCCATATTATATCCTAAAAGCAAAACTGCCAATATCAAGGCAGCGACTCTACCTTTAATATTTTTTTTCTTTTTATTTGGAATACTTTCTAAAGCAGAGTGTAGTGCTGATTCTATATCTGTAGGTATTTCCAAATCATCTATTTCTTTTTTCCTTTCATACAAAAGTTTTTCAACATCATTCAATCGAATCACCTCCAATGGATTCTCTCAATTTTTCTATTCCAATGCTAATTCTTGATTTGACAGTTCCTATAGGAATTTTAAGTATTTCAGATATAGTTTTATAATCTAAATCAAGAAAATATTTAAGCCTAATTACTTCTTGTTGTTTTTCACTTAGTTTAGAAAGATGTTTTTCTAATACTATTTGATTTTCAGATTTGTCATAGGTTTCATATTGGGCTTCGGCTTTTATTTCATCTAAAGGGATTACTTTGTTATTTTTTTTTAATTTGTTTTTACATAAATTGACCAATATGGTTTTACTCCAACTATAGAAGGATTCTTCTTTTTTTAGTTTTGACATGTTTTCATACAGTATAACAATCATGTCTTGCATAGCATCTAATGCATCATCTTTGTTTTTCATATATACATAAGCTAATTTATAATAATCAGCTTCATGTGCCATAACAAGTTGCAACAGGGCTTCTTTATCCCCTTTTTTTGCTTTTTTAATTAACAATTCTGTTTCCATTTTCTCACCTACCTATATATAAGAGTATTATATACTACAAAATGTTCATTTTATATTTTTAAAAATAAATATAGTTGCAATATTGTTAAAATATATTTTACATATTAAGTGTTAAGTGATATGATGAAGATGTAAATAAAAATTGAATAATCAATCAAGGGGTGCTTATAGTGATAGGCTGAGATAGGAATGTTATTCCTGACCCTATGAACCTGATTTGGGTAATTCCAACGGAGGGATATGTTTTTTTATGCTTATTTTGAATAAAAACTGTATGCATCTGTTGGCGTACAGTTTTTTATTTTTTGAAAGGAGGGTTGAAGATGGAAGTATATAGGATAATTGATGCAAATATAAACAGGGTTTCAGAAGGAATTAGAGTCATAGAAGATATAGAAAGATTTGTATTTGAAAATAGAGAAATTTCCAAAGAACTTAGAGATATTCGCCATTTGGTCAGAAAAAGTTTTAAAAGTCCTGAACTTTTAAGAAATAGAAGTTCAAATACAGACATAGGATTTCAAATATCTCAAAAGAGTACATTGGACAAAAAGGAGGATATTGAAACTTTACTTATATCAAATTTTAAAAGAGTAGAAGAAGGAATTAGAAGTATTGAAGAATGTTTGAAAATTTTAGGGCATTATGAAGAATCAAAGATATATGAACAAATTAGATTTAAAGTATATGGTTTGGAAAAACGTGTTTTTTCTAATACATTGCCTGATACATGCATCTATGGAATCACAGGAGAAGAATTTTCGAAAGGAAAGAAAAGTATTGAAATAGTAAGAGAAATGATTGAATCAGGTATAAAAATTATTCAGTATAGGGAAAAAGACAAATCAAAAAAAGAGAAATATAAAGAATGCAAAATTATACGAGAGATGACAAAAAAAGCAAATGTTACTTTTATTGTCAATGATGATGTGGATATAGCTATGCTAGTTCAAGCTGATGGTATACATGTGGGGCAGGATGATATACCTATTGAAGAAATAAAGAAGATTGCTCCAAATATGATTGTAGGTGTTTCAACTCACAACAAAGAACAAGCTATAGAAGCAGTGGAAAAAGGTGCAGATTATATAGGAGTTGGACCAATATTTGATACTTTTACAAAGAAAAATGTAGAGAAATCGGAAGGACTTAAGTATTTAAAATGGGTTTCAGAAAACATAAGTATTCCCTATGTAGCTATTGGAGGAATAAAAAAAGAAAATATATTAGATGTAAAAGCTCATGGAGGAAAGTGTTTTGCAATGATATCAGAACTAGTTGGTTCTATAAATATGAATGAAATGGTTTTATCCATAAAAAAAATATTGAATGAGGAGGAATTTTAAATGAATTATACAACACAAATGGATGCTGCAAAAAAAGGTATCATCACAAAAGAAATGGATATAGTAGCTAAAAAAGAAAATATGG
>JAKPAR010000316.1 GCA_029779375.1 Bacillota bacterium
GGCATATTTGGACAAGGTTATATTCTCAATAATTCCAGATGAAGATACTGCATTTCAAGCATTTTTAAATGGAGAAATTGATGAAACTGGAAGTATTCCAAATAGTGAAGCTGACAGATTTGATAATGATCCTGATTATGTTGTAAAAGAGAAAATTTGGCCTAATAAAGGATATCTACTTTTCAACTATAATAAAGGTAAATTTGCAGATAAAAAGGTAAGACAAGCAGTAGCTTATGGTATTGATAGAGATGAAATATTCACTAAAGCTTTAAAGGGTGTAGGACAGAAGGCAGAATATTTTATATCACCAGTTTATGATTGGGCATTGAATGAAAATGCTAAGCTTCCTGAGAGAGATATTGAAAAAGCTAAATCTTTATTAGAAGAAGCAGGATATAAAGCAGACGAAAATGGAATATACTTCTCTACAACAATAGATACTTTCCCTGGATTTGAAGATGTAGTAGAAGTAGTCCAAGCAAATTTTAAAGAATTTGGTATAGATTTAAAGGTTAATGCAATGGATGATGCAGCTTATGACGAAAAAGTTTGGTTTGGTCATGATTTTGAAATGACAATATTAGGTGGCTACCAAGGGCCTGATATATCAGCTATAGGAAGCCGTATTGGTACTGATGGTGGAATGAATTTAGGTGAATACAGTAATCCTAGAGTAGATGAACTTTTAGCAGAAGGTTTGGTATTGACAACAGAGGAAGAAAGAGCACCTAAATATAAGGAAATACAAGAAATACTTGCTGAAGATCTTCCAATGGTATTTTTTAATGAGAAAGGTGCAAAGATAATAGTTAAATCTTATGTAAAAGGTCATCCTGGAACAGAAGCATGTGAAAAAGCATCAGAATCAGAATTTACCTATGTTTGGTTAGATAAATAGATTTTAACATTACTTCCCTTAATGCTCACGTTTATATTTATAAATGTGAGCATTTTTATGTGAGATGGCAAGGGTGGCAAACAAAACGTCCCCTTGCCATGTTATTGTATCGTTCCCTAAATTTCTGCATAGTCAAAAATATTCCACGGATATTCATCATAAGGTAGAGAAATATATGTAGAATTTGTTTTTTTAGTAGGGTGGTCAAAGCTTATCTTATGAGACCATAGTGCAATTTGTGTCCAACCTCTTTTTTTCACAAAAGTTTTATTGTATTTGTTGTCGCCCCATATGGGAAATCCACTGTTTGAAAGTTGAACTCTTATTTGATGGTGTCGTCCTGTTTTTAAAACAATTTTAAGTAGACTTAAGGGACCATACTCTTCAGTATCTTTTGTTTCCAATACCATATATTGAAGTATGGCTTCCTTTGCTCCAATAGTATCCTTATCAACTACCTTGCTCATATTTATAGTTCGAAGTTTTTTTAAATAGTCCACTAATTCTCCTTCAGGGTTTTCAGGTTTACCACATACTATTGCAAGATATTCCTTTTCTAATTTTCTTTGAGAAACTTGTGTTGAAAGATTTGAATTGGCTTTTTTATTTTTTGCATATACCATGACTCCACCAACAGGTCTATCCAATCTATGCACAAGCCCAAGATAAGGTCTATTTAAAATAGTCATAAGGCTTTCATCCGAAGTTTTATCACTTTGGCAAGGAACTTTAGGTGGCTTTTCTACTACCAATATATCTTTGTCTTCAAAAATAAATTTTACTTCCATTTGGCACCTCCAAAAAATTATAGAACAATTATAATAGTATATCCAAAAAAAATCAAATTTTTGCGACAGCAGTGCGACAGCAGGGACGGTTCTCACTGTCGCAAAAATATTTTGTTGATGCTGTGGAGGAACATGAAAAAGAAGGTTTTACTAGAGAAGAAGCCATAGATATGGCAATTAAACAAATGGGTGATCCTCTTGAAGTAGGAAGGGAACTAAATAAGGTACATAAGTCAAAACCAGAGTGGAGTATATTTGCATTGAGGAGCTATTGCCATAGCCTTTTTATATTTCTATAATTACAGAAGACTTAAGTTACTTTCTAAATATATATACTTGGCAACAACAATTTTACTTTTGCTCGATATAATAATAATTAGGTCAGGTGCCGATATATCATATATAGCTCCGCAGGTATGTTTTCTGATGATGAATGGGAAAAAAGAAAAGGTATTGTAAATTTAGGAGTATTCGTATTACCTATGGCAGTCTTTCTTTTAAGAAGTTCTTGGTCATCCTTAGTTTCAGCAGTTATGTATTTTGTTGTGGCATTGGTTATAGCCACAATGTCAGGAATAAATATTAAGTATATTTTAGGAGTAGTTGTTTTAACAATATCAATTGGATTGTATAGCGTTTTTAGTGTAGATTATAGAACCTACAGAGTACTTGCCTTTTTAAATCCAGCAAAAGATGCTGGAGGTGCTGGATATATGAATATTCAATTAAGAAAACTTCTCGCATCTGCAGGGTTGTTTGGAAATGGATTTGATACCAATACGAATTTAATACTTACATTGCCAGAAATGCACACGAACCTGATATTTTCATATATTGTATACACATTAGGGTGGATGGTAGGAGCAATTCTAATATCACTAATAATAATATTTTTCATAAGATTGATAAAAACATTTAAGAGTATTAAAAACTCATATGGTAGATTGATTGTTGGAAGTTTCGCTTCTATATTTATAGTTAGTTTTCATACAATATACTTATGATTTTAGGCTTAGTACCCATTCATAAGCTATGGCACAACATTAAATATTGCTAATATGGCTATGATAGGTATCATATCAAGTATATATAGAAGAAAAGATGTATTAGAATAGCAGTAGACAATGCGGTATCGGGGATTTTGCGACAGCGAGAACCGTCCCCGCTGTCGCAAAATGTGGGGTGAGATATGTGGCAAGGCAAAAAGTGAAATTTCTTTTTA
>JAKPAR010000068.1 GCA_029779375.1 Bacillota bacterium
CTTTTACCAGTGAAAGGGCGGAAGAAAAGGTTAAGAATTTAGCTGAAATATTAAGCTTGTACGCTGGCCCAATAAAACTATATAGTGTAAATATATTGGAGATACAAAAAGAAATAAACGCTAAATGTCCTGAAGATGAAATGACCATAATATCTAGAAGATTTATGATGAGAATAGCTGAGAAAATAGCTAAAGAAAACCGTATTGATGCTCTTATTACAGGAGAAAATTTAGGGCAAGTTGCTTCCCAAACTATAAATGGAATATCCGTTATAAATGCCGTAGTTGATATACCAATATTAAGACCTTTAATTGGATTTGATAAGGTGGATATAATTGATTTAGCGAAAGAAATAGGTACTTATGAAACTTCTATACTCCCTTATGAAGATTGTTGTACTTTATTTTTACCAAAACATCCAGTAACAAGGCCTAAATTAGAAAATATAGAAAAATCAGAAGAAAATTTGAATATAGAAAAATTAGTTGAAAATGCCATTGGAACTATGAAGTTACATTATATTGATTAGAGAAGGAAATGGTAAAAAATGATATTTTATATTGACATATGTGTCGAATAAGTATAAAATATACTAAAAGGCAATTTTTATCATATTGAAAGGGGGATAGCAATAAGTTGCCAAAAATTGTAGATTATGAGGAAAAAAAGAAAGAAATAATAGAGAAGGCAAAAATAGTATTTGCAAAACGTGGGTACCATAACACTAGTCTTTCTCATATATCGAAAAAATGCGGAATGGGCAGAACAACCATTTATCAATATTTTAAAAATAAAGATGAAATATTCTACCATACTATAGGAAGTACTTTAGAAGAGATGCAAACACAGGTTGAAGTAATAGTAGCCAATGAAGAATTATCTTTTACAGAAAAATTAAAACAGGTAATACATCAATTGACTGAAGGACAGGAGGATAATAATACTTTTATATTACTTTTAGAGACTTTACTTATACTTAATAGAGAAAAAAACGAAGTATTGGAAAAATTAAAAGATGATATTCAACGATTAAAAAACACAATCGAAGATTTGATTAAGCAAGCTATTGAAAAAAAAGAGATTAAGCCAGTAGATAGTAATAGTTTTCTAGAAACTATCTGTACATTTATTGAAACTTTTACTATTAAGAAAGTTTCTAATAGAGATGATTTAAAAGTCAAAGTTGAGTCTTTAAATTTATTAATTGATGGATTAAAAATTTAAATTAAGGGGGGATTTTTATGGCAAGTATGAAACAGTTAGTTAGTACTGCAGTGATAAATGAAGGGTTAAAATATATTGAGAAAAACCCAATGGGAAACATGCCTAAACTATTGGATTGGGCTGATAAGCTAGTTACAAGGGATAATCATAAAAAACATGTTAAAACATTTAGAAATATAGTTGAAAATCCTGATAGTAACTGGTATAAACTTATGGAAAGGTATTTTAATGAGCTATCTCCTGCTTCCCAAAGAAAGTTTTTGATAAACTACATGGTAAATTCTGGTATAATTGGCATCCCTATTCAAGATAAAGCTAAAGAAAAATACAACTGTAATGTACCATGGGCAATACTTATGGACCCAACAAGCGCTTGTAACTTGAAATGTACTGGATGCTGGGCTTCGGAATATGATAAAACTGATTCATTAAGCTATGACTTATTAGATAGGATTATAAGAGAAGGCAAGGAATTAGGAATATATATGTATATATTCTCTGGTGGTGAACCGTTAGTAAGGAAGAATGATTTAATTAAGTTAGCAGAAAAACATAGCGACTGTTCATTCCTATCCTTTACCAATGCTACTTTAGTAGATGAAGAATTTGCAAAGAAACTTGGAGAATTGGGTAATTTTGGATTAGCTATTAGTGTGGAAGGTTATGAAGAAGATACGGATATGAGAAGGGGAGAAGGTACCTATGAAAAGGTTATGGAAGCAATGGATTTATTGAAAAAAGAAGGAGTAATATTTGGTTTTTCAACTTGCTATCATAGGTATAATACAGAGGCTGTAGCTGATGAAGAATATATAGATTTCTTAATAGATAAAGGTTGTATGTTTGGTTGGTACTTCACTTATATGCCTATTGGTAAAGATGCAGTTACCGATTTAATTGCAACTCCAGAGCAAAGAAAATATATGTATTACCAAGTAAGGGATTTAAGATCTAAAAAACCAATATTCTTACTTGATTTCTGGAATGATGGAGAATATGTTAATGGTTGTATAGCTGGAGGGAGAAGATATCTTCATATAAATGCTAATGGAGATGTGGAACCTTGTGCTTTTGTACAT
>JAKPAR010000323.1 GCA_029779375.1 Bacillota bacterium
AGTATTTAGAGATATTTTCATATAGTTTTATAAATTCGTCATCATCAGTAATTTCTTTACCATTTATCTGTTCTTCTATATCTTGAGATTTTGGTTCTATATCCAAATCTTCTAACATATCACCTTCTGAAGGAGGTAAAGCATAACCACCTTCTAATACTCCAATATTACCTTGCAATGAACCTACCAATTGTCTCCATTTTTCGGCATCTACAGTTGAAAATGAAAATAAAAGCACAAAGAAACACAGAAGCAATGTAACCATATCACTATATGTAGTAAGCCAATTAGAAGAAATTCCACTATCTTTTTTATCTCGCTTTATTCTACTCACTCTTCGTCTCCTCCTTCAGACGAAAGCTCCACGTCTCTAGCCTTTTTGTATTTTGGTGCAAGAAAAGCTTTAAGTTTTTCTTCTATAATTCTTGGATTTTCGCCTGCCTGAATGGAAAGTATTCCCTCAAGTATTATCTCTTTATAAAGAACCTCTTGACTGCTTCTATATTTAAGTTTTTCAGCTGTAGGCAAGAAAAATAAATTAGCAAGTATTGAACCATAAAAAGTAGTAACTAAAGCCGTAGACATACTAGGTCCAATAGTATCAGGAGTATCTAATGTCTTTAGCATATTGACAAGACCTATGAGTGTTCCTATCATACCATATGCTGGAGCAAAGGCACCCATAGTAGTAAATATCCCTTGTCCCTGTTTATGTCGTTCTTCTAAAAAATTAAGTTCTGTTTCTAATATATTTTTCACTAGCTCTGGATCTGTTCCATCTACTATCAATAAAATTCCCTTTTGTAAAAAATCATCGTCCTCATCTTGTACCGCCTCTTCAAGTGCAAGTAATCCCTCACGCCTGGCTATATTTGCTAGTTCTATTATCTTGTCTATGACCTCATTGGGATCTTCTTTATCTATCAAAAAAAGATTTTTAGATACCTTAAATATACCAGTAATTGCATCTAAAGGATAAGCTATAAGAGTACTTGCAATAGTTCCGCCAAGGGTTATTGCAATAGATGGTAAATCATAAAAAGTTGATAGC
>JAKPAR010000328.1 GCA_029779375.1 Bacillota bacterium
ATTGTCTCCAAATACCTCTTTTGCATGTAAATAAGAAATTCCACTTGTTATAATTCCAATTTTTTTATCTCCCCATTCAATTCTATTTAGAGGAGTATTGTTTGAATACTGTCGCAATCTTGGAAGTCTTTCTGTTTCTATCTCCATATGTTTTACTTTAGAGTTTGCAGGTACCATAATATATTTCTTTATATCTTTTACATATTCTTTAACCCCTACTTCTTGCCTTTCGCCAAGTTCGACTAAACCCTTGCTATGACATACTCTAGTAGTCACTCTCAACAATACTGGTGTATCAAAAGTTTCACTTATTTCAAAAGCATATTTCATGAAATCTTTACATTCTTGACTATCAGATGGCTCTAACATAGCCACTTTTGCATGAGGAGCATACAATCTATTGTCTTGTTCATTTTGAGAACTATGCATTCCTGGTTCATCTGCCGTCACTACAACAAGACCTCCATTTACCCCTTCATAAGCCATTGTAAATAGTGGATCTGCAGCCACATTCAATCCTACATGTTTCATAGTCACCATTGCTCTCGCTCCAGCTATTGAAGCACCACTTGCAACTTCCAATGCTACTTTTTCATTTGTAGACCATTCTGAATAAATTTCTTTGTATGTGGAAACGTTTTCTAATATTTCAGTACTAGGAGTCCCTGGATAAGCACAAGCTACTAGACATCCTGCTTCATAGGCACCTCTTGCAATAGCTTCATTGCCTGTTAAAAGCTTTTTCATATACTTTCCCCCTATCTATATACTATACTTCTTATTCTATTATAACAAATATAACTTAAGAATTGAAAAAATATGAAAAATATTTAACATAGTTGTAAATAAAAAGATAGAAGGTAGGAAGTTCCTACCTTCTATCTTTTTATTCAATTGGGATTTGATTGTTTTTAGGTGAACTAGGCTCAACTTTAGGCAATTTCACAATAAGAATTCCATCTTCAAATTTTGCTTTTACATTATCTGCATCTACATCATCTACATAAAAACTTCTAGACATACTGCCAAAACGTCTTTCTCTTCTAATGTAGTTTTCCTTTTTCTCTTCTACTTCTTCTTTCTTTTCTGCTGAAATTGTCAAAACATCATCTTTAAGTTCTAATTTTATATCTTCTTTGCTTACTCCTGGAAGTTCTGCTTCCAATATATACTCTTTATCATTCTCTGATATGTCTACTCTAATTCCACTGTTGTCCATTGGGAAATACTTTGGAAAACCTGAGTCTGAATAAAAACTTTCTAGCATAGAATCAAACATTTTGTCAAAATCCCAAGGGTCTCTTATCACATCTAAATCTCTTCTTCCTTTTCTGTAAGGTGTCAAGCCAAACATAATATCGCCTCCTAATATTTATTATTTATTTGACTTTGACTTTCCTTGACCTTCTATTTATACTTTATCATCTACATTTTATATATTCAAGTATTGATAAAGCGTGATTTTATGCAATAATTCACAATAGCCAAATTTATTTAAATATTTCTTATTTTTTCTCACGTTTTCTTCATATATTTACTTTTTAAGCATTTTCTTTTACTTATTCACTTTCATTTTTCATTCCTATTTTGATTTCCCAATAATATTTGAGAAGTCTTTCTATTGTCTCTGAACAAAATTATACTGTTTTAGTATATTTTTGATGCAAAATTAAAAACACCTATTTAGGTGTTTTTTTGTGGTAGCCCCAAGGAGAATCGAACTCCTGATTCTGCCGTGAGAGGGCAGCGTCTTAACCGCTTGACCATGGGGCCATATATATTTTTAATGGCTCCGGGACTAGGACTCGAACCTAGACAATGTGATCCAGAGTCACATGTGCTACCATTACACAATCCCGGATCGACATCCGACAAAGTATATTATACAACTTATTTTAAAATATATCAACCATGATTTTTTGTAAAATACTGTTTCTTTTATTTTTCCAATAGTATATAATTTATTTGATAGAAATTTTATAAGGGGTGTTTTGTATGAACAATGAAGAAAAAATATTACACCTTTTGGAAAATATGCAAAGTGACATAAAAGACTTGAAAGCTGGACAAGAGAGACTTGAAGCTAGGCAAGAAAGACTTGAGACTAGACAAGAAAGACTTGAGACTAGACAAGAAAGTTTGGAAAACAGACAAAAAGGATTGGAAAATGAAATAAAGGAAAATCGAAAAGCTATCGTCAGCATGGAAAACACTCTAGTAGACAAAATAAGGGGATTATATGACAATCGAGAAGTTGTAAATGACAAATTGGATTCACTAAATGAAAAAGTTGATAAACTTCAAATTGATGTGAATACATTAATTATTAAAACTGCCTATAATGATAGTCGAATCATTAGACTTTATGCAAATAACAAGGATGAAAATATTTCAAATGAATAAAACTCCCTTAAGGGAGTTTTATTCATTCATATTCTCTATATATTCTATTGCCTTATCTATTCTTTTTATACATTCTTTCCTCCCCAATATAGA
>JAKPAR010000339.1 GCA_029779375.1 Bacillota bacterium
TGCATACAAAAACTGAAGCAAATATAGAAGCAATATAAGATATCATGGCTGCTTTCAGTGTATACCTATGATCTTTTATGCCAATAGAGCCAAAATATACAGCCATAGTATAAAATATAGTTTCAGAAGAACCCATCATGATTGAAGCTACTTGCCCTGGAAATGAATCTGGGCCATAGTTTTCTATGATGTCTTTTACTACACCCAATGCTCCACTACCTGAAATAGGCCTCATAATGAGCAATGGAAGTACCTCTACAGGAATCCCTACAAATTCCATGATAGGGCTTAATATATCCATGAGCATATAAAGAGCATGGGAACCCCTAAATATTCCTATAGAAACAAAAATAGCTATAAGATATGGCATTATCTTTATCGAAGTCTTTAGTCCTTCTTTTGCTCCCTCAACAAAAGCAGAATATATATCTATTCTTTTTAAATATCCATAAATAATTATAGTCAATGTCATAAAAGGGACAAGAACTATGGATATAACCTTCATGAACAATCACTCTTTTCAAAAAGTTTTACAGCCACTATTCCCACAATAGTAGAAACAGAAGTAGCTATAATACCAGGTCCCACTATCCCCGTTGGATCAGCTGAATGAGTATCATATCTAATTTTAAGTACAGTCAGTGGGATCAGTTGAACAGAGGACATATTTATGACGAGAAACATACACATGGCATTGGTAGCCTTTTTTTTATTCTTGTTTAATTTATTCATCTCTTCCATAGCTTTTAATCCAAAAGCTGTAGCTCCATTGCCTACTCCAAACATATTAGCTATGATATTCATGAGAATAAATCCTTCAGCAGGATGATTTTTGGGGATATCTGGAAACAAAAACCTCATTACAGGGCTAAAAAACTTTGACAACCTTTCTAGAAATCCAGATTCTTTTGCTATATTCATGATCCCAAGCCAAAAAGACATTATTCCCATAAGACTTATGGCAAAAGTCACTGCCTCTCCTGCTTCTTTTATGATGATATTGTTTATATCTCCAATTGTCCCAGAAAATATAGAATATACTATTCCTATAGTTATGAGCAAAAACCAAATGGTGCTCATCATAAAAAATCTCCCCTTCCATTTAGAATATATGAAAAGAGGAGAACTATAAGAACTTTTATTTATACATATCTCCAAAAGGAGTAGCTACTTTTTCGATTTTTTCACTCACTACTAGTTTTTCCATTTTTTCTTTTAATTGATCCATAGTAATAGTTTCCCCATACTCTTTTTCAACTTCCCCCAATATAGATAAAAATTGACATTCATTTATAGGAAGTTTATCTTTTATGATTCTATAAAACTTCTCTTCTTCTTCCTTGCTATATTTTTTAAGCTCATCAAAAGGATTTAATGTATGAGGACTTCTGGTCTTTGAAGCTCGTATTCTCACATATATAGTACGTCCCATAGTAGCAGAAGATATAAATACATCTCCAGATTTTAGATAGGGAAGTCTCCTTGCCTCTTCTTCTTTTATATCTGTTTCTTCTCTTATGGTCTGTATATCTGATGATCTGACAGTCCTAAAGATGAACTTTGTATTTAGCTGAGCTGTAATAGTTTCTTCCAAAAGAGTAGGCCTTTGGGTTGCCAATATCAAAAACACTCCATATTTTCTTCCTTCTTGGGATATTTCCTTTAATACAGCTTTTGAAGGACATTCATATCCCTTTGGAGCAAAATTGTGAGCTTCATCTGTGACTATAAAAAATGGTGGAAAATATTCGCTAGTTGTGTGTTTATATAATGCATCTTTAAAATCTCTTCTCTTGTGATAGAGATTATTTAATAAATAAGTGCTAAATACCTGTAGCATTCTAGTGCTTCCTTGAACAACTATGAGTTTCCCAAGTTTTAATCCTTCTTCTATCTCGTGAATATCATTTGAAAATATTCCTTCATTGTACAATTTTTTAAGTCTCCAAAATATTCCCTTTACAGAACTATAAGGACAGGTTTTGTCATAAGAATCATACAATTCCTTTCTCTTTTTCCAAGCTTCTGTTTCTGAAGTGGTTGTAGCCTCTTCTATTCTTTTTTTTATTTTTTCTTGGGAACCCTCTTCTTGAGCTTCAGAAAGCATCTTGAGTCTATCATGAAAGCTTTGATAGGAATCTTTTCGCTTGTACAATATATCTACTACATTGTTCATAGCATCAGTAAGTGTACTAGAAGCATCTAATAGATTTTTTAAATCTTGAGGACTCAAATCCTCAAATTTAACTCCCACATCATAGCCAACTTGAAGGCATTTAAATTTTCCAATGAAATCTTCTTTTTCATCATCAGGAAGATATTCCTGCATTTCAGAAAAATCCATTTCAAAATGAGGATCTAGAACTATTGTAGGTATATTTAACTTCATAAGTTCCTCTAAAACTACTCTAAGTCCAAAGGATTTTCCAGATCCAGAACCACCAAACACTCCTATATGAGGATATTGATGCATAGACTTTAAATCAAGTATATAGGGTATACCCCTTTGAGGTTCAAGCTTATCATCTTCAAAGGTATAGAGTATATTTTTAAGTTCCTCATCCATATCGTCTACCATTTGATCTGTATTTCTTATGAGACCCAAAACCAATCCTTCTTCTTTATTCGCCTTGACCATAAAATCCTTTACTTCATGAAATTTAGGTACTCTTACATCAGAGCCAGTTTCTACTGGATACTGAGCTTCATTTATAAGTCTTACCTTGGCAATATATATAGTATCTTCATCTATATTGTATCCTATGGCTCTTAAGGATTCCAATACGCTGGAGTCTACCAAATCTCCATTTATATTTAGCGGTATGTATCTATTGTAAGTATTGGCCTCTACAACCTCTCCCATTAAATCGCCTTGAACTTCATCCATTATGATTAAAAACTCATTTATTCTAAAGTTTCTATCTTTAGAACCTACATATACCTCTTGTTGAGTGGTAATTCCTACAACCTTCATCAAAAATCCCCCCTAAAGTGTTCTTTTGTCTCTTTCAGATATAAAAAGTTTTTCAAGTATTTCTCTGTCTAAATAAGTTTGCAAAATACTACGCATCATCTTATCCGATATTTTCACTTCACTATCTACTATATCAAGCCATAGTGGCACACCCCTACTATTTTCCGGTGTAAGAGTAAATACAAGCCTTGCCATTTCTTCTATATGCTCTCTTTGAGTATCTAGTATATCCATTCCAATCACACTAGGGGCATTGGAACTTCTCATAAATATAGAAGTAAATCCTTCTTTAGGTTTCTTTGCCACTGCATCTTTTATTTTAATCATCTCTCCATACTTGAGAAGTCCATATAGTAGTTCTCTATCATATAAATTTTCTGCCGTATGCAAGATTTTATCTTTAGCTAAATTTTCTCCAATAATGGAAGTTTTTATATCTTTTATCACGCCTATAAGTACAACTCCCCTGTTTTCACATTCTCTGCGAAGTTCTATCCACTTTTCAAAACACTCTATATCATATCGTATAAGAGAACCATCCATCATGATAGCATAGGGATTGTACTTTTTGACCCCTTCCAAAGCTACATCTACTTCTATACCAGCTAATTTATAGTTTTTAATTGCCTCTTCATTTCCATTAAGCCTTTCAATAAGTTCACTTTCCTCTTCTGTATATAATGGAGTGTAAAAATCTGCCTTGTAAATTGGAGAATTGTCATATATAGAACTTTTAGCTAAACCCTGATAGATTTCTAAATAATGAGGATAGGCTCCACCAATTCTATTTTTAGAACCATCAACTCCAATTATCCCACCATTTTTTAAATATTTTTCTATTTCTGCACTATTCATCTTTTCTATTTCAACTATTTCTCCTATATTTTCATCGATATAATCTTTTATTTCTCCAATATCCATTTTAAGAAGTTCATTGTATTTATTACACAAATTAGAATTTAAGCGTATAACTTTTTCTTTCAATTCCTCACTCAATCCGTACAAAATATCACCCCTTCATACTTCTATATATAAGTATAATACAATATTTGTTTGAGGAAAACTTGTTTGAAAATTTATATTGTTTTTTTGTGAAATATTTTAAAAAAACAGGTTGACTTAAAATGGTATATATGGTACAATTTAAATTGTAGAAAAAAGTCGATACATACTAAATAATAGGAGGTATTCTTAAATGAAATCAACTGGTATTGTAAGAAAAGTAGACGAGCTAGGTAGAGTAGTTATACCTATAGAGCTTAGAAGAACTTTGGAAATTGCTGAAAAAGATGCTTTGGAAATTTACGTTGACGGAGAACAAATCATACTTAAAAAGTATGCTCCTGCTTGTATTTTCTGTGGACAAGCTAAAGACGTTCAAGTATTCAAAGGCAAAAACATTTGTCCTGCTTGTCTTGAAGAACTTAAAAAATAAGATTTTCTCCCATCCATATTGGATGGGATTTGTCTTCATAAATCTATACTCTCTTTATATACTTGATTTTTAGGTATATCTCTATCTTTGGATACTTTTTTTATTGCTTCTTTTTTGGAAAATCCATTTTCCATATACAATTTTATGTGTTCTTTTATAGGAATATCTAATAGTGGAGTTTCCTTTTCTACTTTTCCACCTTCTACTACAATGACAAATTCTCCTTTTCTATTTTCTCTGTATTTTTCTATTCCTTCTTCTACAGTACCTCTAAAAATTTCTTCATGAATTTTAGTCAATTCTCTTGAAATAGAAATACGTCTATTCCCCAGTACTTCATACATATCTTTTAGAAGATCCATAAGCCTATGAGGAGCTTCGTAAAGTATAATAGTTCTTTCTTCATTTTTTAATCTTTCTAACTCTTTTTTTCTATCTTTTTTGTTGGAAGGCAAAAATCCTTCAAAAACAAATTTACTTGTAGGAAGTCCCGAGGATACAAGTGCTGTAATAGATGCTGTAGGTCCCGGAAGAACTACTACTTTTATTTTTTTTGAAATAGCTTCTCTTATCAACTCTTCCCCAGGATCTGATATGCCAGGCATTCCAGCATCTGATACCAGCGCAATATTTTCTCCAGCTTCAAGTTTTTCTAACAAGAATTTTCCCTTTTCCCATTTGTTGTGTTCGTGATAGCTTGTGAGTGGTTTTTTTATCTCATAATGATTTAACAGTTTTATAGTATGCCTTGTATCTTCTGCAGCTATTAAATCTACTTCATTTAATACATTTAAAGTTCTAATAGTTATATCTTCTAAATTTCCTATGGGAGTAGGGCAAATGTAAAGATTTCCACTAGTCATTTCTATTTTCCACATCCATTCCATAAATTTTATATATTTCATCTGTATAAGTACCATCATCATTGTACACATACAAGGGTTTTTCAAATTTTAACTCTGATTTTCCACCCTTCATGCTCATAATAAGTAAAATATTAGGCTTTTCATCATATTTAGGGTGAACAAATTGAATAGACTTAGGTTCTAAATTGTATTTTCTCAAAAACCATATTATATCTACAAGTCTATGGGGTCTATGAACCATAAAAAACTTTCCCCCTTGACACAATAGATAACTTGCAATACTTATTATATCTTCAAGATTGCAAGCTATTTCATGTCTTGATATAGCAAAGTTGTCCTCCTCATTTACAATACCCCCTCCCACCTTCATATAAGGTGGATTAGATGTGACAAATTGAAATTCACCACTTTTAAATATTTGGGTTAGGTTTTTTAAATCCATATTTAATATTTCTATTTTTTCTTCTAAATTGTTCATCTTCACACTTCTTCTAGCCATATCTGCCACTTCTTCTTGTATCTCAACGCCATAAACTTTTCTAGGACTATATCTGGAACATAAAAATAGCGGAATTATACCTGTTCCCGTTCCCAAATCTAAACCCATAGAATCTATTTTAATTTTTGAAAAATTGGAAAGAAGTATAGCATCTGTTCCATAAGAAAATTTCCCTCTATTTTGAATAATTTTGTAATTACTCCCTGGAATAATATCTATTTTTTCTCCATCTCTCAATATTGTTTCCATAATATACTCCTTTAGTATTTTAATGATATCAAAAAAGACCCTTAAGGGTCTTTTTCTATGGACAAATTAATCTTGCTTTGGAGCATCTACTGGGCATACATTGGCACATGCACCACATTCAATGCATTTTTCTGGATCTATAACGTATCTATCATCTCCTGCGCTAATAGCTTCTACTGGACATTCAGCTGCACAAGCACCACAACTAATACAAGCATCTGTAATTTTATAAGCCATCTAGTTCACCCCCTTAGTCAACTTGTCTTATAACTGCTAATATTTTATCATTATTTTACTAATAATAAAAGTGTATTAAATATATTTAATTGTTGTTTTAATTAACTTCCTTTATTTTCCCTGTAAATCCCTATGTTTATTACAACATTCTTGAATTTCTTCTTCAATTTCACAAGAACAATCTTCTTCAAGAACTTCATATTCTGGATCTATTTCTTTAGTTATCTCTATATCATTTATATTGAATACAACTAAATCCTCTGTATCATCACTCAAAGTAACCTTTACTTTGACACTTTCTATAATAGTATAGGTTTCTATTACTGTACCTTTCCCAAGAGGAGTAATAACTATAGTTCCTATATTTGGCATTTTTTCAAGTATCTTCTCATATACATGATGTTCATACTTTAAGCAACACATAAGTCTTCCGCAAAGACCTGATATCTTTGTAGGATTTAATGATAAATCTTGTTCTTTAGCCATCTTTATTGAAACAGGCTCAAATTCTCCTAAAAAAGCAGTACAACATACTGGTTTACCACAAGGACCTAATCCTCCTATCATCTTTGCCTCATCTCTAACTCCTATTTGTCTTAACTCTATTCTAGTCCTAAATATAGCAGCTAAATCTTTTACAAGTTCCCGAAAATCCACTCTGCCATCTGCTGTAAAATAGAATATAACTTTATTGTTGTCAAAAGTATATTCTACATCCACTAATTTCATCTGAAGACCATGTTCTTCTATCTTTTCTAAACATATGATGAAAGCTTCTTTAGCTTTTTCTTTATTTTCTTCATGTATTTGACAATCTTCTTGCGTTGCTATTCTTAAAACCTTTTTTAATGGAGACACTATTTCCTCTTCAGTAACTTCCTTTGGACCCACTACTACGTGACCAAATTCTATCCCTCTAGCCGTTTCTACTATGACGCAATCGCCTTTATTTATTTCTAGTTCATCTGGATCAAAATAATATATCTTGCCTGCTTTTTTAAATCTAACTCCTACTACTTTTATCATCTTTAAACCTCCTGCATTTTCAAAAGCATTGTCTCTATTGAGAGTTGATAATTTAATTTTAAATCTATATTTCTTTTGGTCACTATAATATATTCCATTATATCATTTATTTTATCTTTTGATAAAAATTTTTGGTCCGATAAAATTTCCATTTTATCTCTATTTATAATTAAATCAGTGCTGTTTGTCTCTTTATATATAAATAAATCTCTGAACCAATAGAGAATTATATCTAGTATCTCATCAATCGAATCTTTATTTTCCTCGAAAAAACTTATATTACTAAAAACCTTGAGCCCATCGCCCTTCACTATTTCATCTACAATTTCTATAGTCTTCTCTCTTAAATTAAAAAATTCTTCATTCCTACAAAGCTCTATAGCCCTTCCTATGCTTCCTCTGGAAAAAGAAGAAATAAATTCCGCTTCTTCTACTTCCTTTCCATATTTCTCAATCAATACTTTTACTATTTTTTCCTTTTCAACTGGAATAAAATTTATTACTTCACATCTAGAAAGAATAGTAGGTAAAATATTTTCACTACTAGTACTTATGAGAATTATATTTACATAAGAGGGTGGTTCTTCCAGCGTCTTCAAAAAAGCATTTTGTGCTTCTTTCCTCAATTTGAAACTATCGTCTATAATATAAATTTTTCTATTGCCCTCTAGTGGCTTCAACATCATGGACTTTATGGCTTCTTCTATCTGACTCTTTTTTATAGTATTTTTTTCAGCTTCAATGAGATAAAAATCGGGATGATTGGAAGAATCAAATTTAATACAAGAACTACATTCATTGCAGGGCTCTAATCCTCCTCTTTTACATAAAAGAGTTTTAGCAAATTCATAAGCTACTTTCTTTTTTCCTATAGCTTCAGGCCCTTGAAATAAATAGCTATGACTTATCTTGTCATTTTCTATAGCTCTTTTTAAATTTTGTATTATTTTCTCATGCCCTACTATATCCATATTTAAATCCTCTTAAAATCATCTATATCCATAACAAATATCGTTGCTCCACCAATATTTATTTCTTCATTTCCTTTTTTTATAGCTCTTGAGCTACATATTTCTTCTATGACACTTAAGACATCATCTATTTGATTTTCTTCAACCCCTATCAAGAGCGTTGTATTGCCTGATTTTAAAAATCCCCCTGTACTAGCAAGTTTTG
>JAKPAR010000377.1 GCA_029779375.1 Bacillota bacterium
GGAATATTTTTAGAAGATTTCAATTTAAATACTATATATCCTACGCCACCACCAGAAAGTTTCTTTTGGTATTGGCTGTTTGTACCAGAGGAAATGATAAAACCCTCACCTGTAAGGCCATCCAAAGTAAATCGAATGTCTTTTGCATCAAGGGATCCTTGATTTTCTACAGTAAGTCCTACAGTCACTTCATCTCCAGCTTTTATAGGCTGAGGAGATACATTTACTTTGCTTATGACCAATCTTGGTGGAACATTTTTATTTATGACTTTTACATATATTATTTCACTTGAAGAGCCTGGGTCATTCCAACCATTGGTATATTGATAATTTAATTTTATAGGATAATTTTTTTCCTTGGCATCTGGTGAAATAGCTAATTTTAAACTTATATTTGCAGAACCTTTTGCATCAATTTTATCTAAGGTTTGAGTGAAATTTAGATTGTCAAGAGAAAAAGGGTTGTCTTCTCCAATAAATTCTGGAGTGATGATTACATTTCTTGCTGTATAAGGACTTTTGTTTTTTATATTTAAGTTTAAAGATATACTATCTCCTGCTTGTCCTTTTGGAATATCAGAGTTTGATACATTTAAAAGAGGCATAAGTTTTGTAGTATCAATTTTTTCTCCTTCATCATCTCTAGCCAATCCAATACTTGGTATTTGTACTAATATTAAAATCATTATGAGTAAAAAACTAAATTTGCCTTTCATTTTGCCTTTCATTTAATATGTTTCCCCCTTATTTGTATTTTCTACTATTTTTTCAATACTTCCATCTCTTATATAGACTATTCTATGGGCATAATCAGATATTTCAATATCATGAGTGACTATGATGAGGGTTTGATTGTATTCTCTTGCCATAGAAGTCATAAGGTCCATTACTTCCATAGTAGTTTTTGTGTCTAGATTTCCTGTAGGTTCGTCTGCAAATACTATTTTAGGCTTTCCTACAAAGGCCCTTGCGATACTCACTCTTTGCTGTTGCCCACCACTCATTTCAGAAGGTTTGTGATTGAGCCTATTTCCAAGGCCTACTGCTTTTAGCATTTCTTTTGCCTTTTTATCTCTCATACCTTTTGGAATTCCACGAAATGTAAGGGGAAGACTGACATTTTCTATAGCAGAAAGAGTAGGAATTAAATTGTATGATTGAAAAACAAATCCTATATACAATTGCCTAAATTTAGCCAATTGTTTTTCATCCATTTTTTCTATATGATGATTATCTATGATGATTTCACCCTTTGTTGGCTTTTCAAGGCCAGCTACTATATTTAAAAGAGTACTCTTTCCAGAGCCAGATGTGCCTAAAAGACATATAAATTCTTCTTTATTTATTTGGAGGTTTATGTCGTTTAGAGCAATTATTTTTTCGTCCCCCATTTTATATACTTTTCTTATATGGTTTAAGCTTATGAGTGGGTCCAAAACTTCACCTCCCTACAATAATATATCTACATTTTACCATAGAAAAAGTATATTCAAAAGGAACAAAATAGTTACAATATCATATGAAGCTTATTTTTAAATAGATATAGAGAGATTTCTCTAGAAGCTATGGTGAAAATCCTCTTTGAGGGATATATATAGCTAAATATTGAAGGGTATGATATAATATTGGCTGTAAAGGAAAACAAATGAATTGGAGGTATGGACCATGGAAAAAGCTATTATCAGAGTAAGAATGAGTGCAGGAGATGCCCACTATGGTGGAAATCTTGTAGACGGTGCAAAGATGCTACAATTGTTCGGAGATGTAGCTACAGAATTGCTTATAAGAAATGATGGAGATGAAGGTTTATTTGCAGGGTATGAAAAGGTTGAATTTTTAGCTCCAGTTTTTGCAGGGGATTATATTGAAGCTGTTGGAGAAATAGTTAAGACTGGAAATAGCTCAAGAAAAATGGAATTTGAAGCTAGAAAAGTTATAGCTCCAAGGCCAGATATCAATGATTCAGCATGTGATGTATTGGAAGAACCTATAGTAGTTTGTAGAGCTGTAGGAACTTGTGTAGTTCCAAAAGATAAACAAAGAAAGTAATATTTAAAAAGTTGAGGTGATATTTATGGGAAAATTAATTATTACAGCAGCTATATGTGGTGCAGAAGTGACAAAGGAAAACAATCCAAGTGTACCTTATACAGTAGAAGAAATAGGTAGAGAAGCTGAAGCAGCATACAAGGCGGGAGCTAGCATCATACATTTACATGTAAGAGAAGATGATGGAACTCCTACTCAAAGCAAAGAAAGATTTAAAGCTTGTATTGATGAAATAAAGAAGAGATGTCCTGATGTAATCATTCAACCTTCAACAGGTGGAGCAGTTGGAATGACTGATGAAGAAAGACTTCAACCTGTAGAATTAAATCCTGAAATGGCAACTCTTGACTGTGGGACATTAAACTTTGGCGGAGACGAAATATTTGTAAACACTGAAAACACTATCAAAAATTTTGCAAAGATTATGAACGAAAAGAATGTTAAGCCAGAAATTGAAGTGTTTGATAAAGGAATGGTAGATTTAGCTATCAGATACCATAAACAAGGTTTCATCAAAGCTCCTATGCATTTTGACTTTGTACTTGGAGTGCAAATGGATGCAACAGTGAGAGATTTGGCTTATTTAGTTCACAGTTTGCCTGAAGGCTCTACATGGACGGTAGCTGGAGTAGGAAGACATGAAATTCCTATGGCTGTGGCAGCAATCATCATGGGAGGCCATGCAAGAGTAGGGTTTGAGGACAATGTTTACTTATCAAAAGGTGTTTTAGCTAAATCCAATGCTGAATTGGTAGAAAAAGTTGCTAGAATATCAAGAGAAATAGGAAGAGAAGTAGCTACACCAGATGAAGCAAGAAAAATATTAGGACTTAAATAGATCAAAAATCCCATTTTAAATTCTATAAAATTAGAATTTAAGATGGGATTTTTTTAGTATAAACTTTTCGACAAATTGAAGGAATTAATAAATTTTTGAAGAATAAGAATAGTAGAGAAGGAAGGGGAGGTGCCAAAAATGGTAGTTTCCGTACAGAAAACTCTACTTATACAGTGTGAGGTATGTGGAAGAGTTGAAACTTATGATATAAATTTATTTCATATTTCTAAAGGCCAAAAGTTTGAATACAAATCTTCTTTTAATAGTACTGGTATTTTTGTGAAGACTTTTGATTATAAAACTTATTTTATAGAATCACATTGTCCTATATGTGGAAGTACACATATCTACCGATGTAGTTTAAAAGACATACTTGAAAATAACAATTGTTTTAATATGAATAACCATAAAAATTGTTTTATAGAAAATAAAGAGAATGATGAGATAGATTCTAAAGCTGAGGAGGAATTTGACAATTGTTTAAGGAAATTTAAGATATTCATGTCATCTTTGGAAAGGCTTGAAAAATTAAATGAAGAAGGTAAGATTACTTGCGATTGTGGGAATGATAAAATGAAGGTAGAATTGTTTTCTGATAGAATAGAGCTTATATGTAGGAATTGCAAAAGTGTACAGATAATTTATACAGAGACAGAAGAAGATTTAAAGGTGCTACTTGAAAAAGAAAAGATACATCTTAAAACCTGCAATATTTCCTATATAGATTCTATATCAGAAAAAATTAAAGATGTAAAGAGAATTAATGGCAAAGAGCAATAAAAATGATATAATATAAAATGAGAAAATAATAAGGAGAGTGGGGAAATGTTAGTTACAGGTAGAGAAATATTAGAGGATGCTCATAAAAATGGGTATGCAGTAGGGGCATTTAATATAAATAATATGGAGATAATACAAGCTATAATAGAAGCTGCTGAAGCAACAAAGTCTCCGGTTATTTTACAGGCTAGTCAAGGCGGTTTAAAATATGCTGGTATAGATTATATAGCAGCACTAGCTAAAGTTGCTGCTCATAAGGCAAAGGTTCCAGTAGCTGTGCATCTTGACCATGGTACAGATTTTGATCAAGTAATCAAATGTATAAGATATGGATTTTCATCTGTAATGGTTGATGGCTCAAAGCATCCAATAGAAGAAAACATAGCATTGACTAAATTGGTAGTAGATATAGCTCATTCAGTAGATGTTTCGGTGGAAGGTGAGCTAGGTAAAATTGGAGGAACAGAGGATCATATTGTCGTAGATGAAAGAGAAGCTACTTTTACAGATCCTGATGAAGCTGTAAGATTTGTAGAGGAAACAGGAGTAGATTCATTGGCAATAGCTGTAGGAACTGCTCATGGGGTATACAAAGGTGAGCCTAAATTGGATTTTGATAGGATAAAGATCATAAAAGAAAAGACAAATATACCACTTGTACTTCATGGTTCTAGTGGAGTGCCATATGCAAGTTTGGAAAAGGCTGTGAGTTTAGGAATCAACAAGATAAATATTGATACTGATATAAGAGCAGCTTTTGCACAAGCTGTAAAAGATTTCTTAAGAGAAAATCCAGACAATATAGATCCAAGAAAAATTTTAGGACCAGCAAGAGATTCTATGAAACAAGTAGTCATGGAAAAGATGAAGGTATTTGGTTCAGTTGGGAGAGCATAGGAGGGAAAATATGAAACTTTTTATTGATACTGCCAATATTGATGAAATAAGAGAGATAAATGATTGGGGAGTGATATGTGGTGTAACTACAAATCCTTCTCTTATTGCAAAAGAGGGAAGAGATTTTAAAGAAGTCATAAGTGAAATAACCAGCATAGTAGACGGACCTATAAGTGCAGAAGTTATATCTCTTCAATGGGATGGGATGGTTAAAGAAGCAAGAGAATTATCTAAAATTCACCCAAATATTGTAATCAAAATTCCTATGACCAAGGATGGTTTAAAGGCAGTAAGTATACTTCATAGGGAAAATATAAAGACAAATGTGACATTAGTTTTTTCTCCTAGTCAAGCATTACTTGCTGCAAGAGCTGGAGCAAGCTATGTCAGTCCTTTTGTTGGAAGAATGGATGATATAGGAAATGAAGGTATGGCAATCATAAAAGATATAAAAGAGATATTTAAAAACTACAATATATCTACAGAGATAATTGCAGCTAGTATTAGACATCCTATGCATGTGATTGAT
>JAKPAR010000382.1 GCA_029779375.1 Bacillota bacterium
ATATTGGCAAAGGTCCATATAAAGATGTAGAAAAATTTCAAGGTGGTTGGGCCATTGGTTATACAGCCATAGCTCATAGTGAAGGAATCATGGAAGGAAATAGCAACACGAAATTCAATCCCAGTGGCAAAATAAGCTATATTGAAATGCTCACTGTATTCATGAGAATTCTTGGATATGAAGATGGAATAGACTTTGTCAAATATCCTGATGATTACTACAAGAAAGCCTTGGAAATAGGTCTTGGAGATATAGATAGAAACCCTAGTGAAAAAGTCACTAGAGGTGATGTAGCTCTCTATATGGAAAAACTTTTAGATATGAAATTGAAAGATAAAGACAATACATTGATTCAAATATTAGATATGAAGCCTAATACAGTAAAAGCTGAAGAAAAAATATATATAAATGAATTGAAGTTCAATACCTCTATTGTAGGAATACTTAGTGGAAAGCTGAATGGACGAGATGACTTTGTAGGATACAAAGTAGAACTTCTATCCCTAAATGGCAAAGTATATGATTCAACTTTTGCAAGCAAAAATGGCGAATTTAAAATATTGAACTTTGACATAGGGATCATGGCTAAACTAGAAGGATACAAATACCAAGTATATGACGAGAATGGGAAAGTAGTCCTTGAAGGAAATCTTTGATACAGCAGGGACGGTTCTCGCTGTCGCAAAACACAAAACATAGAAGGGGGAATTCGTGTGAAAAAAAGAATTTTATCTATTCTTCTTGTCTTTGTAATGATATTTTCTAGCATTGCCTCCTTTGCAGCAGAAGGAGATATCATTCACACTGGGCTAAAAAAAATGTATAGAAAAAGCAATGAAAAAGATCAAGAAGAACTTTTAAACGATATATTAAATGGAGCTAAAATAGAGGGCTTCTATAGAGAAACTAAAGATGGAAAATATATAAATGTAAAAGCGGAAGAAGAAGCACAAATAAAGGCATTGCAGGAATTGGTTCAAGAAAAAGGTCTTAGAACTCCAGAAGAAATTCAAAAATATCTAAGTGAACATTCA
>JAKPAR010000385.1 GCA_029779375.1 Bacillota bacterium
CAAAACCTTTCCATTAAAATTTTCAATCTCATATCCAATATGTATTCATCATTTTCACTATCAAATTCAAAAGCCTTTATTCTTTCTAAAACAGTTTCTGCAAAATATTTCATATCATTTTTAGTTTCTAGCAGATATAAATTATTTTGTGCAGAATTTATAATTGGAAAAAAGGTCACTGATATAATCCCTAATAGAAACATCCCCAACAATACTTCCAATAGTATAAATCCTCTGCAATTCATTTAGTCTCGTCTCTATCAATATAAATATTGACTTTTCCAGTTGCAACTTCCACTGTTAATTCAATTTTCTTTCCTTTTCTACTCTTCATATTTACCGTTCCCGCCTTTGAAGGTGCTCCTGTAGGAGTAAAACATATACTACCGTGATTAGGATTTGGGGAATTTGCAAAAGTTGTATCTATTAGCTTCAGCCCACTTTCCATAGATTTCTTTTTTATCATACTTCGTTCTTTGTCATATCTATATATAGTATAATAATTCTCCTTGGGATAAATCTCCACACTATACCTTCTGACATCAATTATAGCCATATTTCTGGCAAAAATAATATCATTTTTAAATTCCAGTAGTTCCTTTCTTTCTTTAGTATTAATTAAGAATTCATCCCTTGGTGCTGCAATAGCCAAAACAATGGACAAAATAGCAAGAGTTATGACAATTTCTATTAATGTAGTCCCCCTAGACCTCATTTTCATCATCTCTAATTTGGTTTTAGATATAATTCTACATAAAAATAAAATATCCTTCTTTTTTGCTAATTTTTCCACTCATTTAAAAGATATAACATATAAATTGTTTCTCCTCTAGTTATTTTGTTGTCATAATTTGCAAAACTTTTAGAGCGTATCCCCTTTTGATATAGCATCTTGTTTGAAGTATTGCTCCATTTAAAGGTTTTACTTTCAGTCACTTTTTTCATTATATCTTCAACTTCTCGATAAGTCATAGGTAAGTTTAAATTTAAAACATTTTCTTTATTTCCACTTATATATCCTTTATTTAAGCTATATTCAACTACTTTTTCATAATTTTTATATTCACTATAATCTTTATATGTCTTAGCTTTAATTGCTTCTTCAGGCAAATCCCATTTATAAACTTTGTTCAAAACCATGAGAAACTGACCTTTGGTCATATAGCTATCAGGTCTAAATTTCTTATCTTTATAAGCAGAAATATATTTTCTTCTAATATAAGTCTCTATTTCATCCCTTGCCCAATGACCCCTTATATCATGACACTTAACATAAGTTTTATCTATAAATAGAGCATAACTAGAACCTCCTTCCCTTATGGAACTCGGAACAATATAGGTTTTAATTCTATTTTCTTCAATAGTACTTGGCATATAAAGCCATTCTCCATTGACAAATTTGTATATACCACCAGTATCAGGTCCATAGTATTCAAATGACAATTCGATTTTTTTATCTTTATTGAA
>JAKPAR010000392.1 GCA_029779375.1 Bacillota bacterium
AAACACCTCCAACAACTATATTTAGTATGCATTTTTCTCAATAATACAATCTATTGTAACATCATAAAAAAAAACTGTCAAAAGAGTTTAATAACAGTTTTTTTTGATATATATATATATATTCTACTTATTTAATTAATTTCCTTAGTTTTAGTTATATTACCATACTATTTTCTTTTATATCCATTTATTGTATATTTATTTGATGCATTCCAAAATATCCATTCTCTTATACCGCTATCATAACAAGCCTGTATTTGAGCTTTTATCTGCTTTTCTCCATATTTTGTGTAATGAGAACCATATTGTTTTTTTAACCAAGGAGCTGAAAAATCTTGAAGCCAAGGCCTTATAATAGCTTTTCTATCATCTGCATGAATATTATCTATTCTATTTACAGCAGTTGCGACACTCTTATAGACTATTTTATATGGCTCTGCATCTGGATATTTAACTCCATAACTACCCATTGCATAATGAGATGGATAAACCATAGGTGATACAATGTCTACGCTTGTAGCTATAGTTTCTAAATACTGTCCTAACCCCATATCATCTTCTGCAGTTGTTACCAATCCGAAGACATCTGCCGACACATAAACTCCTAAAGGCTCTAGTCTCTCTCTAGCATACTTAAGAAATTCTCCAATTGCCTTTTCCATAGTAGTATCTTTTATAGCTTGTCCATAATCTATAAAATCTCTTTTCCCATCAGTTGGAAATCTTACATAATCAAATTGAATTTCTTTAAATCCCTTAAGAGCCGCTTCTTCAGCTATTTTTATAGGATATTCCCAAGACTTTTTGTTGTAAGGATTGAGCCAAGCATCTCCTTTGTTGTCTCGCCATACAGTTCCATCTTTGGATTTAATAGCTAAATCAGGTCTTTTACTTGCTAAATTTCTATCTTTAAAAGTTACTATTCGAGCTATAGGGTATATATCTTTTTCTCTCAATATATCCATCACTTCATCAATATCTTCAATTCTAATATTGTTTGTTGCCCCTATATCTTTTAGATACTCTAAATCGGTATTGTATGTTATTTCTCCTAAATCATCTTTTATATCTATAACTACTGCATTTATCTCTGTAGCATCAATAAATCTTATCAACTCATCAAATCTATCTTTATATCCTACTGTATTTCCTGTAAGATATATACCTTTTACTTCTACTTTTTCTTTATATGGAGCCCAATTTGTATCTGGTTGAACTAAAAAATCTTTTTGAGAAAAACCTGCAGAATGTGAATAGTTGTCAATATGAAAAATAAAAACCAAAATAATTATTGTGGCAAATATGAATATGCTTCTATCTCCTTTTTTCAACAATTTCACCTCACAATTCTAATACCCTATTTCTTCTAGTACTTCCTTCAAGGTTTCTTCTACATATTCTCCTTTTCTATATTTTCTCATAGTCACAATAATAGATGTTTGATTTCCGATATTGTATACTTTTTTTATACAAGTAGGTCTCTCTACAAAGCTTCCCAATTGAGTAAAATATTCATCGTAAAATACAAAAGTAGGTATTCTCACAATATTTTATTCAATATTAAAAACTTTAAAAAAATATTTATTTTCTTCCTTCCCAACTATAGAAATGTGGATATTTTCATTTATTTGTCTCATCTTTTCCACAATAGGAACATTTATCATACAATCCGGGCACCAAATTTCTGCACAAATCAAAATATTTATCTTTTTGTCTATGCTTTTTATTCTTTCTATACTTTCTTCTTTAAAACTTAAACTATCATAAATTTCTAAAGTCTTCTCTCTATAAGAATTTGAATCCATATTTACAAAATCTTCAAATGAAACTCCTCTTTCAAATATTTCTTTAGCCTCCATCTATAACCACCCCTTTATATTTGTATATAATATATTGTATTGGTCAACTAAGTAAATTATAATATATAAATGTTTTGATTACAATAAAAGCCCTACCTCGACCTACGAGATAGAGCTTTTGTTTTTATGTAATCTGGCGATGTCCTACTCTCCCAGGGCGTTGCCACCCAAGTACCATCGGCAGCTAAAGAGGCTTAACTTCTGTGTTCGGTATGGGAACAGGTGTGACCCTCTTGCTATAATCACCAGGTAAAGCCTTTCGGCAATTGTAAATTACAAATGAACTACATTCGCAATTTTTT
>JAKPAR010000398.1 GCA_029779375.1 Bacillota bacterium
AGCAGGATTGTGGACAGATGGAAGATATTTCATACAAGCAGCAAATCAAATCAAAGATAGTGAAATAAAGCTTTTTAAAATAGGTATTCCAGGAGTTCCATCCTATATGGAATGGCTTAAGGAAAATTTAGCTGAAGGTTCTAGTCTAGGATATGATGGAAAAGTATTTCCAGTTTCAGATGTAAAACAAATAGAAGAGAAACTTTCAAGCAAAAATATAAAATTAGTTGAAGAGTATGATCTTGTAGGAGAAATATGGAAGGATAGACCAGAACTTCCAATGGATAAAGTGTTTATTCATGAAGTAAAATATGCAGGAAAGAGTCCAAAGGAAAAGATAAATGAAGTAAGAGAAAAGATGAAAAAATTAGATGTTTCTTATTATCTATTGGGAAGTTTAGATGATATAGCTTGGGTTTATAATATAAGAGGTAATGATGTTGAGTGCAATCCAGTGGTTACTTCTTATGGACTTATTTCTATGGATAAAGCTTATCTATTTGTTCATAAATCAAAAGTTCCTACAGAAGTTGAAAAGTACTTAAACGATAATGGTATAGAAGTAGCTGAATACGATGAAGTAAGAAAATATGCTGAAAGTATAAAAGAAAATTCTAGAGTTTTTATAGACCCAAGTAGAATAAACAAATGGTTATATAATGGAATACCAAGTAGCTGTAAGATAGTTGAAGGAAGAAATATAACTACAGATTTAAAAGCAGTTAAAAATTCAGTAGAAATAGAAAATTTAAAGAATGCATATATAAAAGATGGAGTGGCATTGGTTAAATTTTTGTATTGGCTAGATGAAAATATAGGGAAAATTCCAATGTCAGAAATATCTGTTACTGAAAAATTGGAAGAATTCAGAAGACAGCAAAAAGATTTTGTAGAACCTAGTTTTGATACTATAGCTGGATACAAAGAACACGCTGCAATGATGCATTATAGTGCTACAAAAGAATCTGACTATAGTCTTGAAAAAGAGGGAATGCTTCTTATTGATTCAGGTGGACAGTATTTAGATGGAACTACTGATATAACAAGAACTATAGTATTGGGGCCTATTTCAGAAGAAGAAAAGAAAGACTTTACTTTGACATTGAAAGGACATATAAATCTAATAAAGACAAGATTTTTATATGGAGCAACAGGTTCAAATTTAGATGTGCTTTCAAGATTTCCATTGTGGCAAGAAGGTCTTGACTACAAATGTGGTACAGGTCATGGGGTAGGATATTTCTTAAATGTTCATGAAGGTCCACATAGAATTTCACCAGCACCAAATACAGTGAGATTGGAAGAAGGAATGGTTGTAACTATAGAACCAGGTGTATATAAAGAAGGAAAACATGGTATAAGAATTGAAAATGATGTAGTAGTTAAGAAAGATATTGAAACAGATTCTGGGCAATTCATGAAATTTGAAACTATATCTTTTTGTCCAATAGATTTGGAAGGGATAAATGTAGAACTATTAGATGAAAGTGAAAGACAATGGTTAAATAACTATCATGAAGAAGTTTACAAAAAATTGTCCCCATATTTAGAACAAGAAGAAAAAGAATGGTTGAGAAGAGAAACTAGAAATATATAACAAAAAAGGCATCCGTTAATTGGATGCCTTTTTATTTAAGTATTTCTTTTAATACTTTAGAAACTACATCATAAGAATAGCCTTTTCTCTGAAGATATCCACCTAGTTTGCGATAGATGGTATTTTTATCTTCATTTTTATAGGATGTGATTTTTTTACTTGCCAAATTCATGGCTCTTTCAAATTCATCATCGCAATATTCTTCTATTATATCATCTACTATATCTTTAGATATACCTTTTAGGAAAAGTTCTTGTTTGAGTCTATAGCTTCCCCAATCTCTGAAATTTATTTTATCTTTTATGAAACTTTCGGCAAATCTTCTATCATCTATTAGTTCTTGTTCCTTTAGAAATTTGATAGTATTGTCTATGGTATCTTGACTATACCCCTTAGAATTCATGCTGTTTCTAATTTCATGCTCTGATCTCCATCTATAGGAGAGAAGATTTAAAGCATAATTGTTAGCTTTATTTTGCTCTTCTCCTTGAAGTACATCTTTTATGAAGTCTTCATCTATTTCCATATCCACTTCCAAACTATATTTGTAGAGTATTTCTATATCTATGCCAAAGGTAAAATTTCCGTCTATATATACATTTACTCTGTTTTTATTTTTTTGGGATTCTATTTTTGATATTTTCATTGTATTCATCCTTACTTAAATTTATATCTAGTATTATATCACAAAAAATGTGGGAAGACATATTTGCCTTCCCATAGAAATTTTGATTGAATTAGTGAACTAAAATTTCTTCTTTTTCTTCTACAACATCATAGTATAAAGTTTTGTTATACCTAATCATACCTTTTTTATAACCTTGCATTTCTGCCAATGTCTTTAGTTCAATTCCTGTTATCTCAATTAGTTCATCTCTTATTTTTTCCCCTTTTTTGTTTTTTACTGAACAAAGATAAATTGCATCATCTTTTAAATCTTTAATTTCAATTCCCAATGTTTTTAAGATTTTGTTAGATGCAAACAAAACATCCACCCCCTGTTTAATATCTAATAAAATATATTTATTACAGCTATTTAACAAGACATATATAGTATACCACATTTTGGGAGGAAACATCAAGAAAATTTCTACAATTCATATTTGAAATTAGAATATATATAAATATTGAATAGTTTGTGTTATAATTATAAAGTAAGAATAGATAAAATCCTCATTTTTGCAAAGGGGGTATAGAAATTAAAAAGGAAAATCTTCTTATATTTTTTGTAAGTATTTTTTTAGGAATATTGATTGCTTTTCAGACTAAGAGTGTGAATAATATATTGAATATTAAATTGCCAATCAATAGAAGTGGCAATCAGTTAGTTAATCAAATTAAAAAAGAAAAAGAAGCTAATAAATTGTTAGAAGATGAAATAAAAAGTGCAAGTAAAATTGCAAATGATTATGAAAAGGGTATTGTAGAGGAAGATGATGAAGTAAAAGAAGTGTTTGAAGATATTCAAAAATATAAGATCATGATTGGATATGAAGATGTTCATGGACCTGGAATTTTGATTCAAATAAATGATCTTTATGATGACTTTTTTTATTTTACTGATGAACAGGTTTTGTTTGAAAAAAAGGAATTGTTGATGTTTATAATTAATTCATTAAAGCTTGGTGGGGTAGATGCTATTGCAATAAATGATTTGAGATTTACCAATCATACGGAAATAGAAGTGGCAGGAAATCATTTTGAGATAAATGGGACTTCTACCAATACACCTTTTGTCATAAAAGCTATTGGCAATCAAGACAATTTATATGAAGTAGTCAAAAATTTAGCTGATGACTCAATGTTTGATATAAAAATCACAAAAGAGGAAGATATCATGATTCCAAAGGTTAAAAAAACTATTGAATACAAATATGCAGAGCCAGTTTTAAATAGCAAAAGATAAAGCATCCTTTTAAGGATGCTTTACACATATTTTCTCATTTCTATTTCATGTTGTTTGAGTATATATAGAATTTGATTTTTTTCTTCTCCACTTGTATTTAATGTTATTTTCCCTTGTTCATATTCGATAAACAATTCTAGGCCATCTTGCAAAGGTAGATATCCATCAATCATATCATATGGATAAAAACCTGTAGCATTGTGTAGAGGGTGACCAAGAGAAATATCTATTCTCAAATCTAGTCCCGTCACAACAATTCCTTCTTGGGTGAATATTATCCTCATGGTTTTTTCAGAGTATTTAAGCAAAAATATTGAGATAATCAAAAAAACAACAAAAAGGATTATATTGGTCATAGATATAGACTTAAAAGATGAATTTGCTATGGCTGGGGCAAAATATATTAGAACTAAAAATAGATAAATCCATGATTTTTCTGTTTTGGTGAAATTGTCCCCATTTATTTCTAAAAAAACTTTGCTTTGAGACAACAATTTTTTATTCCATTTTAATTTTAGAAATCCTTGAAAGAACATAAAAAATATGAGACCTATTGAGAGTATTATGGGTAGTATAATGTCTTTTGCCTTAGGTAAATTTTTCAATATTGGATTTAATACAAGGGGTAAAATAGATATAAATGCAATTGTAGCTATAAAAGATATAAAAAATGCTATGGATTTTTTCATCTTTACCATAAAAAAGCCTCCTAAAATATTGTTATGGGTATATTATATCTTATTGAAAAAGCTTATTCAATTTACTTATAATAATAATATATCAAATAGAAGGGTGAGTTTATGTTTAATATAGAAGAAGAATTGAAAAAACTGCCTGACAAACCAGGAGTATATATAATGAAGAATGAAAGTGGAGAAATAATTTATGTAGGGAAAGCAATATCCTTAAAAAAAAGAGTAAGACAATACTTTCAGTCTTCAAGAAACAACACGATTAAAGTAAATGCTATGGTTAAAAATATAAGCGAATTTGAGTATATAATAGTAGACAATGAAGTAGAGGCTTTGATACTTGAATCAAATTTGATAAAAAAGCATAAGCCGAAGTACAATGTACTCTTAAGAGATGATAAACAATATCCTTATATAAAAGTGACTACGAATGAAAAATATCCCAGAGTCATAAAGACTAGAAATGTATTGAAGGATGGAGCAAAGTATTTTGGGCCATATCCTAGTGGCTATGCAGTCAATGATGCTCTTGAAATAATCAGGAATTTATATCCTATTAGAACTTGTAACTTAAAGCTCAATGGAGAAAAGGTATTAGATAGACCTTGTCTTAACTATTATATAAAAAGATGTCTAGCACCATGTCAAGGAAATGTAGATGAAAATATTTATTTAGAAATGATAGATGAAATACTTATGTTTTTAAATGGCAGAGAAGACAAACTGGTAGAGATGATAGTCGAAAAAATGAATGAGGCTTCTAAAAATTTAGATTTTGAAAATGCAGCAAAGTATAGAGATCAGATAAATTCCTTGAAATTGATTCTTGAAAAGCAGAAAATTGTTTCTGCTAACAATATAATAGACCAAGATATCATAGGTATGGCTAGAGGTGTTGAAGATGTATGTGTACAAGTCTTTTTTGTAAGAGCAGGTAAGATTATGGGAAGGGAACATTTTATATTGTCTGATGTAGAGCATTTAGATAGAAGCGAAATACTCAGCTCATTTATAAAACAGTTCTACTTAGGAACTGCATATGTTCCAAAGGAAATATTTGTAGAAGAAGAATTTGAAGATATAGCTGCAGTATCAAAATGGCTGAGTGAAAAGCGAGGAACTAAAGTGGATATAAGAGTGCCAAAGCGAGGAGAAAAGAGCCAATTGATGGAAATGGTCAGAAACAATGCTTTAAATACTTTAAATCAATATGGGGAAGATATAAAGAGAAAGACGAAAGAAAGAGAAAGCGCTTTGGGAAAACTTGCAAATATCATGGAATTAGACAAAATACCCTTTAGAATAGAGGCCTTTGACATATCAAATATCCAAGGAATAGAACCTGTAGGGAGTATGGTGGTATTTGAAAATGGAATACCTAAAAAAAGTGATTATAGGAGATTTAAGATAAAGACAGTTATAGGCCCTAATGACTATGCTAGTATGGCAGAGATAATAAAAAGACGATTTGAAAGATGGCCTTCTTGTCTACCTGATCTCATCATGATAGATGGAGGAAAGGGGCAGGTAAATATAGTAGAAAGGGTACTAAAGGATTTAGGAATAGATATAGCTGTATGTGGACTTGTAAAAGATGATTTTCACAGGACTAGAGGGATTATATATAGAAACAATGAAATAAATCTGGAGGAAAGTGAAGAAACTTTTAAATTAATAACTAGAATTCAAGATGAAGCTCATAGATTTGCTATAAGTTATCATAGGAGTTTAAGAAGCAAGAAAATTTTTAAATCTGTCTTAGATGATATTAATGGAGTAGGGGAAAAAAGAAAAAAAGCACTTCTAAAAACATTTGGAAGTGTAGATGGAATAAAACAGGCTTCATTGGAAGAATTAATAGCTGTTGAAGGAATGAATAAAGTTGTGGCAGAAGAAGTGTACAATTTTTTTAGAAAAGACAATACAAAATGTGAAGAATAAAAATGGGAAGTGATGATATGGATTATGTTACATTGGATAAATTGATAGAAGATTTAAAATTAGAAACCATATATGGTGCAGATAATATGGATAAAGTAAAGATAAATAAAAGTGATGTAAATAGACCAGGACTTCAGTTGGCAGGATATTTTGATTATTTTGCCTATGAAAGATTGCAGATAATAGGGAATGTTGAGTGGTATTATTTCAATAGTTTGCCTGAAAAAGTAAAAAGTGAAACAATAGAAAAGATGTTTTCCTACCCTATACCCGCAATTGTTATATCTAGAGATTTAGAAGTTTTCCCTGAGATGCTTAGATTTGCAAAGGAAAAAAATAGGACAATCTTAAGAACTGAACATTCTACAACCAAATTCATAAATCTCCTCATAAATTATTTAGATGATGTATTGGCTCCTGAAATAACAGTTCATGGAGTACTGGTAGAAGTATATGGTATGGGTATATTGTTGACTGGCAAAAGTGGTGTAGGAAAAAGTGAGACAGCTCTTGAACTCATCAAACGAGGGCACAGGCTTGTAGCAGATGATGCTGTAGAGATAAAAAGGGTAGAAGATGATATAAGAGGAACTGCACCAGAAATAATAAGACATTTCATGGAAATAAGAGGCATAGGAATACTTGATATAGAAAGGCTTTATGGAGTGGGAGCGGTTAAAAAATGGGAATTTGTAGATATGATTATAGAATTAGAGTTTTGGGATGAGGAAAAAGAATATGATAGAATAGGTCTAGATGAAGAGTATGCAGAAATTTTAGGCATAAAAATACCTAAATTAATTATACCTGTAAGACCAGGCAGAAATACTGCTATGATAGTAGAAGTTGCAGCTAGGAACAATAGACAAAAAATTTTAGGATATAATGCTGCAAAAGAGTTAGGTGATAGGGTTAAAAAAGAAATTGAAAAGAGAAAAAAAGACTATCATAGCTTAGATTGATAAAATCATAACAAATAATAAGGGCGTTAGAACTAGCAAATATGAGGATTTAAAGAAGAATTATGGATTTATTAATATTTTGTTTGTTGACTTTATAATTCATGTTTAATATACTGAAAATAGAGTGTGCCTTGGGGCATAAAAATATTTAGTACTATAAAGTGTTAAATAAATTGAAAATTATTATAAAGGGGGTCTATGAATGACAAAAGTTATGAAGACCATGGACGGCAATACTGCTGCAGCCTATGTTGCATATGCTTTTACTGATGTAGCAGCAATTTACCCAATAACACCATCCTCACCAATGGCAGAGTTAATTGATGATTGGGCTGCCCATGGAAAAAAGAATATTTTTGGACAAGAAGTACGTGTTACTGAAATGCAATCAGAGGCAGGAGCAGCAGGAGCTGTTCATGGGTCGTTGTCAGCGGGAGCGTTGACTAGTACATTTACTGCTTCTCAAGGATTATTACTTATGATTCCTAATATGTATAAGATAGCAGGAGAACTTTTGCCAGGTGTATTTCATGTAACTGCTAGAGCAATTGCAGGTCATGCGCTATCAATATTTGGAGATCATTCAGATGTTATGGCTACTAGACAGACAGGATTTGCTCTTTTAGCTTCAGGTAGTGTTCAAGAAGTAATGGACTTAGCTGGAGTAGCTCATCTAAGTGCTATAAAAGGTAGAGTACCTTTTGTACATTTCTTTGATGGTTTTAGAACAAGTCATGAAATTCAA
>JAKPAR010000175.1 GCA_029779375.1 Bacillota bacterium
TTTTTGTGCAGATTTGATTATAAATGACAGTGCAAGTAAAGTGTTAGATGCGATACTATATGAGTTAAAGGTGGAGTAGAACAGATGGATTACTATGAAAAATTTGCATTATACTATGATGATTTGATGGATGATATAGATTATGAAAATTGGTTTTTATATATAGAAGATATATTTTCTAAATTTAATTTAAAACCTAAAAACTTACTAGAAATGGCATGTGGAACAGGAAATTTGACATATTACTTGTGCAATAAAGGCTATAAGGTTACTTGTTTTGATCGTTCTTCGGACATGCTTTCAATTGCTTATAATAAATTGTCTTCTTTTAGGAATGTAAATATTTTAAATCAAGATATGGTTAATTTTAGAATAAATAAGAAATTTGATGCCATTGTAAGTATTTGTGATAGTATCAATTATATTGTAAATGAGAAAGAACTATTGAGGACTTTTAAAAATGTATATGAACATTTAGAAAATGATGGGATTTTTATCTTTGATATCAATTCATACTATAAATTGAGTACTGTTGTAGGAAACAACATATTTGTTGAAGATAGAGAAGATATATATTATATCTGGCAAAATTATTTTGATGAAGACAACAAATTTGCTCATTTTTATTTAACTTTTTTCATAAAGGAAAATGACAAGTTTGTTAGATTTGATGAAGAACATCTTGAGAGAGCCTATCAAATTGAAGAGATAAAAAGCTTACTTAAATGTTCAGGATTTGATGATATTTTTTGTTTTGAAGCCTTTTCTTTTAACAAACCAGAGATGGAAAGTGATAGGATAAATTTCGTTGCAAAAAAAAGCTTTAAAGGTTAGATTTCTGGGCTTTGAACACCTGTGAATAATGGCTTGTTTTTTGGAGAATACTATTTGACAAGGGTATATAATTATGATACTATAAAATAAAAGTAGGTGATACATATTCATCTATTAAATTAGTTGTATTGGAGGAATGTTTTAAAATGGTTAAAGGTACAGTAAAGTGGTTTAACGCAACAAAAGGTTATGGTTTTATTTCTACTGAAGATGGCGAAGATGTATTTGTACATTATTCAGCTATAACTCAAGATGGATTTAAAACTTTAGAAGAAGGACAACAAGTTGAATTTGAAATAGTTCAAGGAGAAAAAGGTCCTCAAGCTACAAACGTTACAAAACTATAAAAACAAATACTTTATTATAAATAGTTTTTAACAGTAGCAAATTAGCCCCTATTTTAGGGGCTTTAAATATTTAAAGATAAATTAGGAGGAGAGTTAAAATATGAAAGATTATGTTATAAGGGCAATTGATAAGAAAGGAACTATTCGTGTTTTTGTAGCTACTACTTCTAATTTAGTTGAAAAAGGGAGGCAAATTCACAATACTACTCCTACTGCTACGGCCGCTTTGGGAAGAACTTTAACAGCTTGTGTCATGATGGGTTTAATGATGAAGGGAGAAAAAGATACTGTATCAATTCAGCTACGTGGTGATGGTCCTATAAAAACAATAATTGCAGTATCCAATTCAAAAGGCGAAGTAAAAGGGTATGTTGGCAATCCATTGGTAGATTTGCCACTTAAGGCAAATGGGAAACTTGATGTAGGTCGAGCTGTAGGGAACAATGGGAAAATTGTTGTCATAAAGGATATAGGCATGAAAGAACCATATATAGGACAATCAAATTTAGTTTCAGGAGAAATTGCAGAGGATTTAACTCATTATTTTGCATATTCAGAGCAACAACCTTCGGCAGTAAACTTAGGAGTACTAGTAGATAGAGATTTATCTGTAAAAGCATCTGGAGGTTATATAGTACAGCTATTGCCAAATACATCGGAAGAAGATATTGATAGATTAGAGGAAAAAATAAAAAATTCAGAATCTATTTCATCTTTAATTGCAAGGGGATTGAAACCAGAAGATATACTTCAAAAGATATTTGGAGACTTTGAAATGGAAATTCTTGAAAGAAAAGAAGTTGCATTTAAATGTGATTGCTCTAGAGAAAAAGTAGAAAGTACATTAATTAGTTTAGGAAAAGAAGAAATCAAGAAGATAATAGAAGAAGATGGAAAAGCTGAAGTTGTATGTCATTTTTGCAATAAGAAATATGATTTTTCAGAAGAAGATTTAAAATCTTTAATTTAAATCTTGACTTTATCGATATAATGAGGTATACTGAATACTGTCGTTGTTAGCATATCGTTGCTAAATAAAATTTCATACTGCTGTAATTTATAAAAATTAGCCCAGATAGCTCAGTCGGTATAAGCAGAGAACCCAAATCTATGATTTGGTGTGAATCGCTTAGTCCGCGTTGCTTATGGCATAATTAGTAGATGAAACTTCATACTGCTTGTAGGATGAAAAAATTAGCCCAGAT
>JAKPAR010000028.1 GCA_029779375.1 Bacillota bacterium
GGAATCAGTGTATGAGATGTATTATTCCTATAGAGAAAAAGTAAAAAGTATTCCTAATCATAGGATATTGGCTATAAATAGAGGTGAAAGAGAAAAAATTTTAAGAGTGAAAATAGATGTACCTGATGATGAAATTCTTAATTATATGAAAGAAGATATGATAAAAAATAACAAGACTATAACTACCATATATTTGGAGAAGGCCATTGAAGATGGGTACAAAAGACTCATATATCCTTCTATAGAAAGGGAAATAAGGTCTAGTCTTACTGAAAGAGCTGAAGAAGAAGGAATAAAAGTTTTTTCAGGAAATTTAAAACCTCTTTTGCTGCAAAGTCCTATAAAAGGTAAAATAGTTATGGGTATAGATCCAGGATTTAGAACAGGTTGTAAAGTAGCAGTTGTGGATGAAACAGGGAAACTTTTAGATTATACAGTAGTTTATCCTACTGAGCCTCAAAATCAGATTGAAAAGACCAAAGAAAAATTAAAAGAACTTATAAATAAATTTAATATAGATATTATCTCTATAGGAAATGGAACAGCTTCTAGAGAGACGGAAATGGTAGTAGCTGAAACGCTGCAAGAAATAAAGGGTGAGGTTTCTTATGCCATAACTAGTGAAGCTGGAGCAAGTGTGTATTCAGCTTCTATTGTTGCGAATGAAGAATTTCCAGACATAGATGTGTCTATAAGGGGAGCTGTATCTATAGCTAGGAGATTGCAAGATCCTTTGGCTGAACTTGTGAAAATCGAACCAAAGCATATAGGAGTAGGTCAATATCAGCATGATTTAAATCAAACCAAATTGGATTTAGCTCTTAAGGGAGTAGTGGAGGATTGTGTGAATACCGTAGGAGTAGATTTAAATACTGCTAGCGTTTCTCTTTTAAAATATGTATCAGGAATATCTAATAGTGTAGCTCAAAATATAGTTAAATATAGAGAAGAAAATGGGAAATTTAGGGATAGAATGGAATTAAAGAAAGTTAAGGGTTTGGGAGAAAAAACTTTTGTTCAATGTGCTGGATTTTTAAGAATTCCAGAAGGAAACAATATATTAGATAATACAGGAGTTCATCCAGAATCCTATGATATAGCTAAAAAAATTTTGAAAAAAGATGCATTATTTGATATGGATTTAAATAAACTATCAAAAGAATTAGATGTAGGACTACCTACATTAAAAGATATAATAAAAGAATTGAAAAAGCCAGGCAGAGATCCTAGAGATGAAATGCCTAAACCTGTATTTAGAAAAGATGTATTGAAAATGGAGGATTTGAAAACAGATATGGTTCTTACTGGAACTGTAAGAAATGTTGTGGATTTTGGAGTTTTTGTAGATATTGGAGTAAAACAAGATGGATTAGTTCATATCTCTAAATTGAGCAATAAATTTATAAAACATCCTATGGAAGTAGTAAAAGTTGGAGACATAGTTAATGTTAGGGTATTGGATGTAGATATAAATAAGGGAAAAATTTCTTTGAGTATGAAGGATATTTAATCTCTTCTTGGGGGTGATGCTGTGGATGATAGAAGAGAAATAGAGTATATTGGTGGGCTTTTTTGTGGTGCTATTAGTTCTAGTTTTTCTAAACCTCATATTGCTCAATTTCAAAAGCTTGTAAACAGTGCACTAGAGGACAATGGTATCATTATATATGTTTACAATAAAAAAGAAGAAAAACCTAATATTGATTTGTTAGAACTATATTTTAAAATTGATATAAAGAAACTATTGGAAAATGGGCAGTTAGTATTTTTGTGTTCAGAAGAAATATTTTTAGATAAAAATGGAAAATTAAGTTTGGATAGAGCGTTAAAGTTTTATGAAAGTGAGATTGATAGATATAGAAAGAATGGATTTGAAAAGGTTTTAGTTTATGCTACAAAGGATAAATTTCACACAAATAGTATGGATATAGAAGAAATATTGATATTTCAAAAGGAAATGAAAAAATTTTGTCAGAGAAAGAACATTATGGTTATTGTAAAATACGTTGTTGATGATTTTCTTGAAAAAGATTTGCTAAATTTGTTGAGTATCCATGATGCATTTATACTTGATGGTGCGGAAAAGGGCTATGTATATGATTATTTTGGACTTATGAAATTTTCCCTTATGAATTTATCTATGAAGGAAAAAATTGATTATGAACATAGAGAAGAACTAAAACGAATGGAAAATCTAAAAATATTGGGAGAACTATCTGAAAGTGTAGTTCACGATCTTAACAATCTTTTGACTGCTATTGTTGGTTATTCTCAAATGGCTATTTTAAAGGAATCTAATCCTCAAGTAAAAGATTATTTAGATATTATATATAAAACTGCTTTTGATGGACAAGCCATGATGGACAAAATCAAAGGCTATATTAAAGGTAGTTATAATCAAAAAATGGGCTTACATAAAATTAACGATATATTGATAGATAGCATCAATATGGCCAAATATAAAATAAAAAATAATAATTTCAAATCTAATACTACAATACATGTAGTAGAAGAATTGAATTCGGGAAAGTGTATTTATTGCAATGAGTTTGAAATGAGGCAAGTAATATTAAATATAATTTTAAATGCAATAGATGCCATGGAAGATGGGGGAACACTTACAGTCAGGAGCTATGACAAAGATGAAA
>JAKPAR010000040.1 GCA_029779375.1 Bacillota bacterium
GAACAAATATGGAAGTAGCTATGTTGAAGATTCAAGGTTTTTATACAGAGATATGGCTGGAGGCAACTCTCTTAGTAAAAGATATAATAGGATTTTAAGTATTGATCCTAACAAAAGAATAGCTAAAGACTTAAAAGCAGGATATATACATAAGGAAAACAGGAAATACTATATACAGCCTGCCATGGAGATTAAGGAAGGAATACCCTATTTTAGAGTAGATGAAATAGAATTGAGAAAAATAGGAGGAAACAGGATAAAGGGAATTGAGTTTTTGTATGATGAAGGGCTAAAGGACTATGAACAGGAATTAAGGAAGCTAAATAAAATTGCCAGAGACAAGGCAAAAAGCTGGATGGAAAAAAGTAAGGCAGCAAAGGAAATACAAAGGATTTTAAAAGATCATAGCAGAGAAAATAAAGGATTTAAGCCATATCAGGTTAGGATATCCTTTGATTTGAATGAGAAGGGAAAAGTTATAAAAGTGGGTAATGCTGGTGAATGTAATTATGAAGGATATATTCTTTCAGGAGGATTTATTCTGGGAAAAAGAAGCCACTACATCATACCTATGGAGGATGATAATCAGCATAGAATAAACCTGTCAGAAGATGACATAATGGCATATGAGGATGATATGGTATCTACAAAGAAAGCTGATAAAAAGAGTGGAATTGTTGTTCCCAGGGAAGGATATGAGTACTATGCCTTACCTAAGGAAGGTGAAACTAAGCCTATATTCTATATAAACAAAAATGGGCATCATTTTGGGTTTACTCCATATTTAAGATTAAGCTATACAAAATCAGTTCTTGATGGAGTGCCTGAAGGATATAAAAATAACTCTGGTATAAGCTATGCTGATAGTATATTTGGATTTTCCAATAAAGTGTATAAGGTTGGGAAAAATTTAAAAAAGTTTAGCTACAAGTCAAGGGTAAGCTTTTCAGACGCTGTAGTGATTGGAAAAGCTGAAGAAGATAATGAAAGCATTATTGATATAGTCCTAGCACAGCCAAAGCCTACCAGTTACAATTTGTATTTAAAGCAAGATGATACGGATAAGAAAAATTTAAAAACATATGAGGATGATGACTTCAATATAAGAGGATATAAGGAGTACTGGCTGAAAAACTACATAGAGAACCCTGAAATAGAAAAAGACAAATTGGTTAATATGAAAAAAAAGATACATCCATTGAAGGAAGGTACAGAGTTTAAAGGAAGGATATATTTTACAAATCTATATGAAGATGAACTGGGGCTGTTGGGATGGTCTTTGAAGTTAAATGATGGATGTTATCAGAACATTGGACTGGCTAAGCCTTATGGATTTGGGAGAATTGAGGTAGTGGATGTAAGGGTTAAAATTGAAGATTTACAGAAAAAGTACACAAGCTTTTCCTTTGATTACTATAAGGATGATGATATTAACAAATATATAAGTTTGTATAAAGAATTTTTTTCTAAGAATAAGCTAAAGGGGAAAAATATAGAAGAAACTACTCCTGTAAAGGAGCTTATGTATATAAAGTCTGTTGTTATTGAAGAAGATGAGAGAAATAACTATAGATATATGGATCTTGATGAATTTAAGCTAAAAAAGGTACTGCCAACTATAATTCAATGCAAGAATGGTGCATATTCAAAAAGTCATAATAAAGATCGTGCATCAAAAGCTCCAAACAATGAGCGCAAAGAAGTTACGAATAAGAAGGTGAAAAAGAATAGCATAAATGCTTTTAATAAGTCCTATAAAAACGGTTTTGGAAATGCAGCAAAGATAGAAGCGTTTAATAAGGCCC
>JAKPAR010000071.1 GCA_029779375.1 Bacillota bacterium
AAAAAATGGATCAATTTTATATTTATGTTTCCAATTCTTTTGAGGGGAAAATTAAGAAAAAAGGTAGTAAATATTTTACTACTAAAGATGAAAGACAACGGGGCTATGGTATTATTAGAATAGATGGAATTGTAGAGAAAAATCCAGGTATGATTAATAGGCAAAGTGAGAGGGATATTTTTGCAACGGAGATAATATTGCCTTTGTCATATTAAAAATGAGATAGTGGGGACGGTTCTCACTATCTCATTTTGCATTTCACGATAAAAATCTTACATTCTGCGATAAATCTAAGTATAAATAATATATTCTACTATAATGGTAATTGAAAGGAGCTGAGAATATGGGGAAAAGCAAAACTAATAAATATTCTACATTACAAAATAGTATCTATATGCTAAAGGCCATAAAAAAGGTAATACCCCTTGGCTTTTGGTTAATGTTTTTAACTGTACCATTTGGAGTATTAGGCCATTTCTTCTCAATTTATTTACCTAAGGTATTGAATTTAAAAATGTTAGCTTTAAATATCCTGGAACTGAAAATTATGTACTAAAAGATATAAATTTAAAATTAAATATAGGTGAAAGGCTTGCCATTGTAGGTATGAATGGCTCAGGGAAGACTACATTTATTAAACTTTTAATTAGATTGTATGATCCAACAGAAGGACAAATTTTATTAAATGGAATAGATATTAAAAACTATGATTATGATGAATATCTAAAGATTTTTTCAGTAGTATTTCAGGATTTTAAATTGTTTTCCTTTGGTCTAGGACAGAATGTGGGAGCTACTGTGGAATATGATGAAGATAGAGTCCTTAAATGTTTAAATGAAGTAGGATTTGATAGGAGAGTAGATACACTAGAAAGAGGCTTAGATACTCCACTATACAGGGATTTTGATGAAAAAGGTTTAGAAATATCTGGAGGAGAAGCACAGAAAATTGCCATGGCAAGAGCCATATATAAAGATAGACCTTTTATAATTCTAGACGAACCTACAGCAGCACTAGACCCTATATCAGAATTTGAA
>JAKPAR010000074.1 GCA_029779375.1 Bacillota bacterium
TTTGTTCATAGATCTTTTCAAAAAATCATTGTTCTCTATTTTACTGAAGTACACATCTTCTTCACCTATAAAATCTGCCAAGTTTAAGTCCTTATCATCATTATTTGCATCGTAGGTTAAATCCAAGGATTGAGGAGTATATACCTTGCTACCTTCCATGGCCTCTAATATTTCTTCCTCTGTAGAACCTAAATATTCTGCAATATCCTGAACAGTAGGAGATCTTTGCAATTCCTGGCTTAATACTATTTTGGCATTATTTATTTTCTTTGATAGTTCCTGGATCCTTCTAGGTACCCTGATTGTCCACCCTTTGTCCCTAAAATATTTTTTGATTTCGCCTATTATTGTAGGTGTTGCAAAACTGGAAAATTCATATCCCTTATCTATATCATACCTATCAATAGCATATATAAGTCCAATGGAAGCTACTTGAAATATATCATCATAGTCTATACCCCTATTAACATATTTTTTTGCCAATATTTCGGCTATATATAGATGTCTTTCAATTAATATATCCCTTATCTTTTTATCCTTTGTTTTTTTAAATTCTTTAAACAAGGACTTGGTATCCATATCCTCCAGGTTATTTAATTCTCTTTTTTCATAGCTCTTTTTCTTTTTCATGCAAACCATCCTCTAAATATTTAATCATTTCAACTCCTTTTTCTGAAAAATTCACCTCATCCATAAGGGATTTCATAATTAATATTCCAAAATGAATTTCTTCCATTTTTTCATCATCATTTTCAGGTAACAAAACATCATCAACTGTTATTATAAGCTGGTCCTTTGTAACTTCAAATGTAATATTTATTTCATCCGTTCTCTCTAAAGCATTTGTACAGGCTTCTGATAAACATACTTTTATATCTTCTATTTCATCTATGGACAACCCTAATTTACTTGAAATACATGATGAAGTTAGACGTGCAACTGAAATATAATCTGGTTTACTTGGAATTGTTAGTTTAAAAACATCACTTTTCATACAATTCACTCCTCAATGACAAAAACCTTATCTAATTCAGTTATATCAAATAATTTTCTTATAT
>JAKPAR010000076.1 GCA_029779375.1 Bacillota bacterium
CTCTTCACGCCAAAAGTAGAATGGTAGAAAATGAAGAGGAAGTTGTGAAAAACATTATAGATGCAGCAAACAATTTGGCAGGGGAAAAATTTGATTTAAATACCCCTATAACTAGTCTTAGTGGTGGACAGTCGAGGGCTCTAATGATCGCAGACACAGCAATTTTGAGTTCATCCCCTATAGTTTTAATTGATGAAATTGAAAATGCAGGTATTGACAGAAAGAAAGCACTACATCTATTGGTAAGTAGTGACAAAATTGTCCTTATGGCGACTCATGACCCAATTTTAGCTCTTATGGGTGATAGGAGAATTGTCATAAAAAATGGTGGAATAAAAGACATTATAGAGATTAGTGATGAAGAAAAAGAAGTACTACTTCAATTAGAGAAAATGGACAGTATTATTCAAAAGATGAGAAATGGTTTGAGAAATGGAGAAAAACTAGAAATGTGTAACGATTGTTACCGAAGTTAAAGAGAATGTATACTAATATAGTCTTACAAAGAAAAATATTGAGGAGGTAGAAAAATGAGTATGTTTTGTTATCAATGTCAAGAAACAGCTAAGGGAAAAGGCTGTACAATGCAAGGGGTATGTGGAAAGACTTCTGATGTGGCAAATTTACAAGATTTATTGATTTACACATTAAAGGGAATATCAATATTGGGATTAAAGGCTGATGAAATTGGGATGAATATACCAGAAGTAAATAAAATACTAGTAGATGGACTATTTATGACAATAACAAATGCAAATTTTGATAAAGATAGATTTGTTAAAAAAATTGGAGAAGCTCTTGAGTTGAGAGAAGAACTTAAAGCTCAATTAAAAGAAAAAGGCGTAGAGCTAGAAAATCTTCATGATTCAGCTACATGGTATGGAGAAACAGTTGAGGCTTTTGAAGCTAAGGCTGATAGTGTGCAAGTTGGGGTATTGGCAACAGAAAATGAAGATATTCGCTCCCTTAGAGAATTAATCACCTATGGAGTAAAGGGAATGGCTGCTTATCTAGAACATGCAGCAAATTTAGGTTTTGAAGATGAAAATATATACAAATTCATGAGAAAAGCTTTAGTAGCTACGTTGGATGATAGCCTTACAGTAGATGAACTTGTAGCACTTACATTGGAAACAGGTAAATATGGTGTAGATACTATGGCACTACTAGACAAGGCCAATACTGAGACTTATGGAAATCCAGAAATTACAGAGGTAAATATAGGGGTTAGAAAGAATCCAGCAATACTTATATCAGGTCATGATTTAAAGGATATGGAAGAACTTTTAAAACAAACTGAAGGTACTGGAGTAGATGTATATACCCATGGTGAAATGTTGCCAGCACATTATTATCCAGCATTTAAGAAATATCCTCATTTTGCAGGGAACTATGGAAATGCTTGGTGGAAACAAAAAGAAGAATTTGAAAAATTCAATGGTCCAATACTATTTACAACTAACTGTATAGTGCCACCTGCACCTAATAGTTCATATATGGATAGAGTTTATACTACAGGTTCTACAGGTTATCCAGGATTTAAGCATATACCTAATAGAGTAGATGGAAAGGCAAAAGATTTTTCTGAAATAATTGAACATGCAAAGAGATTGCCAGCACCTACTGAAATTGAAACAGGAAAAATTGTTGGAGGATTTGCTCACAATCAAGTATTTGCATTGGCTGATCAAATTGTAGAAGCTGTAAAGACTGGAGCAATAAAGAAATTCTTTGTAATGGCTGGATGTGATGGAAGGATGAAATCAAGAGATTATTACACAGAATTTGCAAAAGCTCTTCCAAGGGATACTGTCATTCTTACAGCAGGATGTGCAAAATATAGATACAACAAATTAGATCTTGGAGATATAAATGGAATTCCAAGGGTGCTTGATGCAGGGCAATGCAATGATTCTTATTCATTAGCACTTATAGCACTTAAATTGAAGGAAATATTTGAACTTGAAGATGTAAATGAATTGCCAATAGCATACAATATTGCATGGTATGAGCAAAAAGCTGTTATAGTACTTCTTGCATTGTTGTATCTAGGAGTTAAGAATATTCATCTAGGACCAACTTTACCAGCATTTCTTTCACCAAATGTAGCTAATGTATTGGTTGAAAACTTTGGAATAGCAGGAATCACAAATGTAGAAGATGATATGAAAATATTTATGGCATAAAAGTAAAAGGTCACTGAAAAAATGTTTTTCAGTGACCTTTTTGGGTGTTCCCAATATATATCCTTCTATTTATAAAATACATGTTCTCCAATTTGTGCTACATAAGTTTTGTTTTTGACAATCCATTTACCTTCTGCTTTTTTAGGATTGAAAAAATAAGTTGAATTTCCTACTGGTTTTTGTCCACTAAGTGCTTCTTTTGCTGCTTTTATACTTTCCTCTGACGGATTATTGTAGATAGTTCCTTCTGCAACAGGACTAAATTGAGGAATATTTTGATAGTATTCAAATATTACACTTTTCACAGTATTTGGAAAATCACGTGATGCTACTCTATTTAGTATTACACTACCTACAGCAACTTTTCCACTGTATGGTTCTCCTTCTGCTTCAGCATGGATTATTCTAGAAAGCCAATATAAATCTGTTGAATAACTATCTCTGCTGGTACTTGTCCCACGAGATGTAGTTGTTTTTGAATACAGCAATGATTGAGTTTGTTTACCTGCTATTCCATCTATAACAATTTTATTAGCCTTTTGAAAATTGATTACAGCTTTTTCAGTGTTTTTGCCATATATGCCATCAACTTTTCCAGCTGAAAAGCCTTTTTCGTTTAGAGTTTTCTGAAGCATAGCTACTTTTTCACCTCTGCAGCCAAACTTTAAGTTTGTATAGGTACTATCATTTGCAGCATAAACACTTGTTATGTTAGAAAAAATTAGTATCAGCAATAATAATATGGGAACAATTCTCTTTAAATTTGTTTTCATAGAATACACTCCTTCCTTATTTTGCTTCCGAAGTTAGCTGACGGGTTCGGGATAGAAGGTTCCCTACCATAGACAATATGGATTAACCCCTTATTGGTTCCTCCGTACCTGAAAAATCCAGGATTCAGCAAGTGTAGCTTTTTTACATATTTAACATTATAAGAATAAATGGACAACTTGTCAACCAAAAACAGGGGAAAGGAATAAATTACCGTTTGGAAAAATTATATGTATAAAAAAATGGCGAGGTAATCTCGCCATTTAAATATTATTTTAGATAAATTGTGAACTCTTCCCCAATTTGTTTATAATC